>CAZWME010000117.1:0-9673 GCA_964634515.1 uncultured Pirellulales bacterium
GCTGATGTACTGGCGGAGTTGGCATCGGATTTCGAAGAAGAGCTTAAAGAATGCACCGGCGATGAACAAAAACAGCAGATAGCCCGTCAATTAATAGAAGAATTTGGTGATGTGAAATTATTAGCTGCTCTATTACGCCGGGCAAAGAAACGCTGCCGGCCCTTATGGCGAACAGTCGTTGCAAGAACGTTTCAAGTTATTGGCGTTCTGATTTTGTGTTTTATCTTCTATGTCGTTTGGTTCTTGACCGGCAAGCCGCTTATCACCACAAACTACGTCGCCGAGTTTAATAAAATTGTCATGCCCCCAGCAGATGAATCTCTAAATGCAGCTCCGTTGTATAACAAGGCGTGTGACTTGCGTGATGAGACATCAGATGACTTTCTTCTTTTCTTCGCTAAAAACCACCAGGCAGTTGTTGATGAGAAAGACCAAGGGCGAGCTAAAAAGCTGGCTGGCAAAATTGATGAATTCTTTTCAAATAGTAACCGTTTGAATTTACAGGAGGAAAGGCAAAACATCCAGGATGAAGTCTCCGGGCTGCTCTTGCGGTTCATGGGAAAGAAATATAATGAGCTTACGGTTGGGCAAAGAAGAATAGCTGAAAGATGGCTCCAGGAGCACAATGATGGTCTGAAGCTTATTATTGAAGGTTCTCGGAGGCCATATTACTGGAGAGAATATGAAACCGATACGGCGGTAGGTGGAATGATAGGTGTTCTTTTGCCAAACCTTTCCGATTTTCGCAGGTTTGCATTTAATCTGCGATTGCGCGCACGGCTTCGTGCCGAACAAGGCAGATATCAAGATGCTTTAGACGATGCGAAATCCTGTTATCGCTTCGGTCAACATTTAAGAGGGGATAAAACCCTGATTGAGCAGCTTACCGGAGTAGCTATTGAAGCATTATCTGTTCAAACTATTCGAGATATTTTAGGCGGATATGAAATTGACTCGACGGTATTGGCGGACCTTCAGGATAGCTTTGAGCAGATTGTCGCCGGAGAAAATTTCGTACTAAGTTTACAAGCGGAAAAACTGATAGTCTATGACGAAATCCAGCGATGTTTTACTGAAGACCACTTTGGCGGCGGCCATTTATATCTTTCAAGGATAAGTTCTCTGAAAAGTGATTATCAAAACGATATGATGGATGCTGAGACGATATTTTCTCCACAGCACTGGCCGAGGGCTTTAAAGGTTTTATTCGCTCATCCGGATAAGGAAAAAACCAGGGAAACAGCCGACTGTTTTTTTGATTTTTGGACAAAGTACTATCTTAAAAAGCCGGGTCAGATTAAAGCCGAGGGAATCGATGCCGAGAAAATCATTGAGGGTAATGTATTTCTGCAAATCCTGATCAGGTTTGACTGGGTCAGGGTAAACCAAATAGCCCGTCGAAATAAAACCGATGTTCATGCAACTATTGCCGTTCTTGCGATTCTACGGTACAGCAAGGATAAAGGTTCTTTCCCTGAAGATTTAGAGCAGCTCATAAGCGCTGGTTATCTTAAGCAATTACCGATAGATCATTTCGTCGATAAGCCGCTGTCTTATAAAAAAACGGAAGATAATTTCATCCTATACAGCGTAGGGCCTAATGGTACCGATGAAGGCGGTGAATACAGCAGGGACTCAAAGGGCCGAATTAAGAATTGGCAGGACAATGGCGATATGGTTTTCTGGCCTGTGGCAAATTCGAAGGCCCTAAAATAGTAGAATATCTTCGAGTTAGATTCATGTTTGGCCTCACGTCTTTAATAAGTGAGGTCCGGTCCGGTGAGTTTATTAATATGAAAGTTGTTGGTACAAATGATTATGATTTACTCGTTGAGCAATTTTATTTGATACGCAATAAAAAAAGCCTCTGCGCAGAGTACGCAGAGGCCAACTCGGAAAGAAACTTATATGCACCCCCCTTAGGTTTGGGATAAAGTCTTCACTTCATGTGAATAACTTCATTAGCATCATTTTGCTCTTTCCTTCCCTTTACATTTAAAGTTTACTATAAAAATCTTAAAAGGCAAATCAAGGCAGCGGCATTTTTGGTTTTATTTCATCAGCCCGATAAAACCGGGTACACATAAAAATAAGGGCTAAAAAAATGACCGTCGTCAGGAAAAATCTGAGAAAAAAAATTGTTTTTTCCTTATAGACCTATAATTTGCGTCTTTAATTGACTGTTAGGTCCAATAAGAAGCCTGCTCAGGCATCTTCGATTTTGGCATTTTCTTTCAGAGTGTCTATAAAGTCGTCGATGACTTTGCTCCGCATTTGTTCCTGGAGGGTGCCGACTATCTGGTCCTTTACTTCTTTAAGCTCAGCTACGGCGGCGGGTTTTCTGTCGTACACCTTGGCTATATGAAAACCGAAACGGGTGCGAAAGATGTCACTAACTTCTCCCGTGCCCAGATTAAAGATTACGTCCTCGAACTCCTCGACCATCTGGCCCTTGACAACATGACCCAGGTCGCCGCCGCTGTCGGCACAATCGGTATGTTTATCAACCACCACCTCAAAGGCGGCGCCGTTTTTCAATTCATCGTGTGCTTCTTTTATCGCGTTATAAGCCGTCTCTTCGTCCGTCTGCCAGTTTACATATTTTACTATATGGGCCACCCTGGCAGACTCGCCGGTCTTGAACTGCTCGGCATTTTTCTCGTAGTATTCCTGGATATCGGCCTTGGGGGGGTCTGGTAAATCTTTACATACTTCGCTTAGCCTCTGCTCGACCTTCATCTGCATCTCTATCTGGTCTTTGATACCGGCGTCATCCTCGACGCCAAGAGCTTTGTAGAGTTCTTTCGGGTCGGTGTATTGCTCTTTTATCTTTGCCAGGGCGGAGTCGATCTGGTCCTGCGGAATTTTGTCGCCGTTCTTTTTTGCCTCCTGATTGATTAGTACTCTTTCAATCACGTTCTCCTTTGACCAGTCAAACAGTTGGGCTTCCCTCTCTTTGGGGTCCTGGGCTGGAAACACTCGTTCGTAATCTGGCCTTAAGCGTTCAGCCTCCTGCTTTATTGCCGAGTCTTCGATTTTTTCACCATTAACAATCAGAGTCATTTTTAACCTTTCTTATCACAAATATTATATTGTGTATCCTTCCTCCGGTTATTTCAAGGCTTTTTACGGTTCGCCGCGGCAATATCTTTCAATTTTACCCTTTCGCTTTGGCGTACCAGTCGGGGTCCTGTGCCAATTTTTCCCTTGCTTCAATTGTCATCATTTCAAAGGCCGGGTGTGTGGTTTCCCATGCCCGCTCGCGGAATGAGCTTTGCCGCATCTTTTCAACCTCCGGTGCAACCTCATCAAAATAACTGCCGTATATATGCAGCGAATCGCTTATATCAACGTATCTGCCCACTTTCACCGGAGCGCCTGTTTTTTTGGCTATTGCCCCGGCGATTATTTTTTGAAGGTCGGTCAGGGCATAGACATTCATAAACCACGCCTTGTAGAGGTCTCTGCTGCGCCAGTGGGTGTTCATATTGAGCGAAAGGCCGCCCGCTTCGTTTTCGAGAAGCCGGCACCATATTCTCTGAAGGCAGGGCGGGTCGTCCGTTACCGGGTCAGCCGTTGGCATCCAGGTTATCGCCTGGGCCCTTCGGCTGTGGCCGGCCTTCGAGAGATAATCGATAATATACTGTACCTGGTCCACTTTCCTGAACGGCCTGGGCGAATCGGCATCGCGTATGTCTTCGACCGGACAGTACGCGAACAAACGTTCGTGATAAGTGTAGGTCCACTTGCCCGCGGCAGGATTAATCCAATGGTCGTGGATTCCGTTGACCACTTCCTGCCGATACGACTCAAGCTCCTCAGGCCCGCCGGGGAAGTTCTTGTGAATCCTCGGCTCGCTGAACGGCTCGTTAACGGTAATCATAACAGTAGCGTCCTTGCTCGGGGGGTCTTCGGGCTTATCGTACTGGGTTTTGACCTCGAAGCCATTGTCCCATACAGCCAGGACCGCCTTCTCCCAGGCCTCGGGCAGGCAGTCAGCGGTTATCGAAATCACAGGTATATTAGCAGTAGAAACAATTGCAGCCATTTAACGGGGATCCTCCTTAATTGTGAAAGGTTTGGTCCCAGGTCTTTGTTCGGCGAACATGCTGAGGTCTTTTTCTTCTTCGGTGACTTGGTATCGTTTCTGATATCTTTCGGGCAAATCAGCGAGCAGCAGTTTGGCCTTGTAGGCAAACCGACTCTGTGGCCATTTGCTAATTATTGTCCGGCAACTGTCAACCATAAGCTTAAAACCGGTCATCGGTAACCGGCCTATGCTGCGTCCGGGGACAGCCACATTCAGGAGCCTCTCGGCTTCTATTTGCTCTATCTCACCAAGCTCCTTGAAATACACCAGCGTTGACTGGGCCGGTTTGGGCGACTCTATGGTCGGCGGAACAGCTTGAGCGACTGTTTGGTTATCTATCGGAGGGGCTTGTTCAGTGGCGGGTGTTTGACTTTTAGAATCCTGTGCCTGGGGTTCTGATAAAAATCTTTGCTTGTCTTCTTCGGCCTGGTCGTAAAAGGTTTTTTGAGGTTTTTTAGGCTGCGGTTCCGGGGATTCCGAATCGGTCCCGGACGTGAAAACACTTATCACGATAATCACAGCTACGGCCAATACGGCCAGACCCATTATTTTAAGCCAAAAAGTATTCATAATTATCCCACCCCATTACGACAATGATTATTGATTATTATTTATTGATTATTTATAATTGATTTTAGCGTTTAATTTTATTTTTTCAATAGTCATTAGTAAATAATAAATCGTATATGTTTACAGGACTTATAGAAACGGTTTGCAAGGTAAAGTCGGTTCGCCGGGGCGGCGGGGCGATGCTGCTTAATATAGATTTTGGCAACCTTGCCGACGAGTGCAAAATCGGAGACAGCATAGCTGTAAACGGAGTATGTCTGACTATCACCATGCTCGAAGGCGGCGGTGCGGTTTTTGACGTGAGCGCAGAAACGTTATCGAAATCGACTCTGGATAAGTTAAGCCCTTCGTCGCAGGTCAACATCGAACGCGCCGTAAAGGCCACGGACCGATTCGGAGGGCACTTTGTTCAGGGCCATATCGATGGCACGGCAACAGTGAAAGCAATCGACAGGCAGGGAAAGTTTGCCGAGATTAAATTTTCCGCAGAAGCCGGATTACTCGATGCGATAGTGGTCAAAGGCTCGGTCGCCGTCGATGGAATTTCTTTGACGATATCAGGTATCGAGAAGAACAGCTTCAGCGTCGCTTTGATACCGGAGACGCTGAACAAAACTATTCTAAGCAAAGTAAAAATTGGTGATAAAGTAAATATTGAAACTGATATAATTGTAAAGACGATAAAAAGTCAACTTGATAAGATTTTACCACAGGCCCAGCCGCTAACAGCCGAAAAACTAAAAGGATTAGGATTTTAAACAACACGTGACGAGCAACGCAAGCCCGATATTGCCCAGAAGAAAAATATTATGAAAACTAACGGTAATAATTCGATATCAGAGCAGCCGGTCATCGGTATTACGATGGGTGATCCGGCTGGTATCAGTCCGGAGATTATCGTTAAGGCTTTAGCCGATCCGAATATCCGGCGTGCTGCGAAATTTATTGTCTTCGGTATGAACGAGCAGCTTTGTTACGCGGCGGACGCGGCGGAGATTGAGCCGTTCTGGGGCCGGCATCAGCACGAAAAAATCAGCCGGGAATATCCGTATAAAGTTGTCGTAGCCGATTACGATGAGTATTCCGTTCCTTCCTGGGTGAAAGGTCCGAGCAGAGCGGCGGGTGAGGCATCAATAAGATTTTGCCTCGATGCTATTGATGCGGCCCGAGAAGGCCTGATAGACTCTGTGGTGACTGCGCCAATCAGCAAGACAAGCTGGAAGCTGGCGGATGCCGATTGGCCGGGCCACACAGAGATGTTAGCCGCTCGCTGTAAATCCAAACGCAAGGTGATGATGTTTGTCGCCGGGCCGTTAAAACTGGCGCTGGCAACAATCCACGAAGCCCTGTTCGAGGTCAGGCATAAATTTACGATTGGTTGTGTCTTTGAGCCGATAGATTTGCTGAATGACGCCTTGAAAGAATATTTCGGCTTTGATAATCCGAAGATTGGAGTTGCAGCGCTGAATCCTCACGCGGGTGAGGGTGGTCAGTTCGGTGATGAAGAGCAGCGTATCATAACGCCGGCTATTTCATTGGCACGGAACCAGGGCATAAACTGTGTTGGCCCGTTCCCTGCCGATACCCTGTTTCTGCGGGCTGTTAACGGTGAATTCGACGGTGTCGTAGCGATGTACCACGACCAGGGGATGATACCTGTTAAGCTTCTCAATTTCGGGAAGGCGGTCAATATAACGATTGGTATCCCGATTATAAGAACTTCGCCCGCTCATGGAACGGCATTCGACATTACGGGGCAGAACATTGCCGATGCGTCCGGGATGAAATCAGCTATAACCACCGCGATACAAATGGCAAAAACAAAAAAGGCCCATGAGCTTATTCATGCCAACACAACGAGCACCTAAGGCAAATGCAGACAAAACGGCAAATCCAGCAGTTGCTTGCGTCGGCAGGCGTCCGTCCCAATAAGCGGCTTGGTCAGCATTTTCTTATCGATTTGAATTTAATGCGCCTGCTGGTCGATTCGGCGAATATCAACGATAACGATATTGTACTCGAGGTCGGCTGCGGTACAGGCTCTCTCGCCGGTGAGCTGGTTGAAAAAGCAGGCTTTGTCATTGCTGTCGAGCTTGACCGGACGCTGGCCGGGCTGGCAAAAAGCAGCCTGGCGAATGCAGACAATATCGAGTTTATCAACGCTGATGTTCTTAAAAACAAACACACCCTCAGCCCTGCTGTTATCAGCGCGCTGGAGTCGGCTCGTGATAAGTATAATGGCCGAGTTCTGTTAGTAGCGAATCTGCCCTACAATGTCGCCTCTCCGACAATGCTGAATCTGATTACGGGGCCGGTGACTGCCGATGCAATGTACGTTACCGTTCAAAAGGAAGTTGCCGGCCGAATGACGGCTGAGCCGGGCTGCGGTGAATACGGCACCCTGAGTATCTTCCTGAGTGTCGCCGGTGATGTAAAAACTATACGGCTTTTAAGGCCTACGGTCTTTTGGCCTCAGCCGAAGGTTGATTCGGCGATGATCGGCTTTGTCCGTAAACAAGAGAAATACAGGCGTATTAAGGATATGGACCTGTTCGGTGAGACGGTTAATCTTTTTATGGGTCATCGTCGCAAGACCCTGACGGCGTGCGGCAGACTGGCTCGCGGCAGACTCGAAAAAATCAATAACTGGTCCGAAATCTTCGAGCGATGCGGCATTGTCCCAACAAGTCGTCCCGAACAGCTTAGCAGCGAAGACTACATAGCCATCGCAAACCTGTGCTGCAGCAAGCTTGCATAGGCTTGATTTAGAGAGTGAATCATTGTATAATACGTTGTGTAAAACCGTCAATATTGGCGAAAAAACAGATTATTCTCATGGCAAACTGTCCCATATTAACTTAAATTTTCAATCAAATTTAATCTTGCAGGAAATGAAAATTTAAGTTATAATAAAATGTTTGGTGAAGTTGGCCTTATTTAGCGCAAGAATGCTTAACCTGTGGAACAGTTAGTTGCTCTGGCGCATCATAAATCATAAAAAAAGTAGAAGTCAATTTTGGTAGGAAACTGAGGAGTGTTATTATGGGCAAACGAAGTAGAGGATTTACGTTGATCGAGCTTTTGGTAGTTATTGCTATCATTGCGGTTTTGATGGCGATATTAATGCCGGCATTACGGCGGGTGAGGGAACAAGGCAGAATGATAAGTTGCCAGGGGACTCTCAAGCAATGGAACCTGATTGCGGCAATGTACACAGAGGCCAACGACGGCAAATTCTGGGATTCTGATCCCGGGACCCCAGGCTACTGGTATGTAAAGTACTTAGATGAAAGGTATAAGAGCTGGAAGAGAAACCCGCTTTGGTTCTGTCCTTCGGCGACACAACCAATAAGGGATGAATTTGGCGTTGAGGTACCCACTTTCAATATCTTTAATGCCTGGGGCATCTTTACGGGTACCGGCCTTAGTGAGGATGGTGTAGCGGGCAGCTACGGTATCAACGGCTACTGTCTTATACCTCGAGATGTCGATACGTATGAATCTGGTGTATCAGTCTCGCAAGGATGGAAGACCGCGGGTGAACGCGGCGGGGGCAATGTGCCGTGGTTTAGTGAGGCATTGCGTTTTGACCTTTGGCCGTTACCGACTGAAGCACCTGCTGCTAATGAGTTTGAGATCTGGACGAGTAACCTCATGGCCCGTACCTGCATCAACCGCCATCAGGGATTTGAGAATGTTGCTTTTCTTGACTGGTCGGTAAGAAAGGTCGGCCTAAAAGAGCTTTGGACGCTGAAATGGCATAAGTCATTTGATACCAGTGGTCCGTGGACGAAGGCCGGCGGTGTTCAGGCCAGCCAATGGCCGCAATGGATGAGACGTTTTAAAGATTATTGAAAAATGACTATCGAATGATAAAAGGCCAGCCCTTTCGGTTGGTCTTTTTTGCTGATGAGTGTTTTTTGAAAAAAGACATTAGGCGTAAAATGAGAGAAGGTGTAGTTATGCGCAGAAAAACAGGATTTACCCTCATAGAGCTTTTGGTGGTAATCGCTATCATTGCGGTATTGATGGCCATCCTGATGCCGGCTCTAAATCGGGCCCGTGAGCAGGGCAAACGTTCGACCTGCCTTAGCAATCTCAAACAGTTGACCCTTGCCTGGATTATGTATGCCGATGATAATGACGATAATCTCATCAACGGCGATACGGGGGAATACAGCATACATCAGAATGAGACTCCGTGGGTACTGGCTGACTGGCGTTCTGGTATGACTACGGAACAGAAGAAAGATGCTATTCATGAAGGTGCCATGTGGCCATACGTTAAAAACCTGCATATTTACAAATGCCCGACTGTCGGTAAGATCGTTCGCGGAAACCAGCATGAAGAAATCTTTCGGACTTATTCTGTGTCTGATTCCATGAACTGTAAGGACTGGCCCGACATGGGAGCGGAGATGATCAAAAAAAGAATGAACATTCCCAACCCGGCTTACAGGATAGTCTTTGTTGATGATGGCGGGACGATTACTTCCGCTCTTGGCGGCTGGACGGTTGAGGTTACGAACGAGAGGTGGTGGGACCCGCCGCCAATACGACATGGTGACGGCACGACCTTTTCTTTCGCAGACGGGCACAGTGAATATCACAAATGGACGGACCCTCGTACTATAGAATTCGGCAAACAGGTACCGCCAACGGCCGGCTCCACAACGCAGGCCGGCAACGAGGACCTTCACTGGGCCGCTGTGGCTATGTGGGGTAAGGCGGCGATGCATTAGAATATCAACGCAGAATCCACAACTGCAGGTGTGGTTTCTTTGACGATTGATTCTTTGAAAAAAAAATTCCTTCGGAGGACAGGAGAGAATGCACAAGACAAAAGGATTCACGTTAATCGAACTTCTGGTGGTGATTGCAATCATTGCGGTGTTGATGGCGATATTGATGCCTTCGCTGCAGCGGGTGAGGAAGCAGGCAAGGGGGGTCGTTTGTCAGGCCAACCTCAAACAATGGGGTACCATATTTGCGATGTACACGGACGACAACAAC
>CAZWME010000118.1:0-9598 GCA_964634515.1 uncultured Pirellulales bacterium
GCGCACTTTTAACTATATGAAAGTGACGTCGTTTTTGGTTGGATGTTTAGTTTGCGTCATGACAATTTCAGCTTGGGGGCAGGATGACGAACCACAGGACATTCTTGGTCGGGTGGTCGATTATGAAGCTCAGCCGGTGGAAAATGCTCGGATAGCAGTATTCGAAAATGTTTACGATTAAGCTACCGCAGAGCAATCAATAAAAGTGCTGAGTCGCACAGAAACCGATGCAGAGGGCAGGTTCAAAACTCAGGCGATTATTAAATCCCAGAGACAGGTTTTTATAGTTGCAAAAAAACCTGGGCTGGCGATGGGATCTGTTTAACGCACACGTGAGTTCTATTACTCAGGCAAATCTATTGATTGTTCTGGAGCCGGCCTGCCAGACAACCGGGAAGATAATCGACCAGGACGGCAAAGCCATAGCCGGCGCTAAAATTCAGTTGGAGTGCGTGAATGACTATTTGAGGCGACTTGAGCAAAGTCGGATTTCGGCACCGCAAGAATGGTTTTCCACAAGTACTAACAGAAGCTGTGAATTTCAGTTCAACAATTTGTCACGCGATATACGGGCACACGTTATAATCGAGGCGCCAGGCTGGACAGCAGTATATAATACGGATTCTACCAGCGAAATTTTCGGTTACTATATGGGGGGCGACAAGATTCAAATCAAATTACCCCGGGAATCGGCAGTAAAGGGCCAGTTGCTTGACAGTAATACCAATCAACCGGTTGAAGGTGTGCTTGTTGTGATAAGTCCCTTTCGTGATCAACCATGGAATTATCTGCCTCAGCGAGTTTTGTCTGACAAGGACGGTAGATTCCACTTTGCCGGGTTACCGGCAGAAAAACATTTTCTGAAAGCTATAGTTCCTGCAGCGAATAAGGGGCACTGGGTGGATAAGACCCAGGTAGTGGAAACCAGGTTGGGAACAATCAATGAATTTGAAATAAAACTGGACAAAGTCGGCTATATTGAGGTTTTGTTTAAATATTCTGATTCTCAAAAAATACCGGATGTTGTCTCCGTTTCAGTTTCACAGGTGGAATATGCTGGTTTCGAGGGATACTACAAGTATCTTCGGGGAATCAATGAACATACGCAAATCAGGGCTCCTTTGGGTAAGTGTAGAGTGGACATTTGTGCCGGCCGTCACAGAGAATCTAAGGAAGTTGAAGTATTACCGGAGAAAAGCGTGCGAGTGGAATTTGCCATAGATCAGCAATCCCGGATATCCGGACGGGTAGTGGATGATACCGGAAAAGCAGTTGAAGGGGCAATGGTAAGTTTACACCCATTTGGCGGCAGTGTTCCTACAGATAATAGCGGGGCTTTTACCGTTAAATATCAGTGAGGGGACGGAGATAAATTTCTGCTCGCACGAGATGTGCAAAGAAATTTGGCTGCGGTTTTGAAATTAGAAAGTGATTCCGAGCCAATTAATATTAAGCTCAAGTCGAGTATAAAAGTTAGAGGGCATGTAGCTGACACAAAGGGAAATCCAATTGCTGCAGCCCGATTATCTCTTTTCGCATCTTTATCCAGATCATCGTCGTCTTTAGGTTCAGAAGCTTTGACTGATGCTCAGGGACAATATGAATTTTTAGCGTTGCCTTTAACAGACGGATTATTCGAATATCGTTATTCAGTAGAAACGTCAGGTCATGGTTCTTTTCATTATCAAAAGTTCTCGATAACAAGTGAACCGTAAGGAGTATGTGAACTGGACAAAATAATTCTGGAACCGACGGATGAATCCATTTCAGGAATTGTCGTGGACAGTGAAGGAAAGCCGGCTGTTCGAGTGCCAATATTTTTAAAGGGTAAAGGCCAGCCAAATCGTTTCTCTACTACAAACGAAAAAGGTGAATTTATTGTCAGACGGATATGCAATGGTCCTTTGCGAATCCAAGCCAATTATCCAAGCTTTCCGGGAGGAGCTGGTTTTCTGAAAGCCAGGGGGCAGGATGATAATGTTAAAATAATTCTGGATCAGGAAAGAGTTCATGTTGAAGAAAAAATTCTCCTGGGCCGGAAAATACCTAATCTGAATGATATGGGTTTAAAAGACTTGAAGATTGAAATCCCTGCGGACGATTCCAACAGCAAGATGATACTTGTTTGCTTCTGGGATATGGAGCAGCGGCCATCGCGAAGCTGCATAATACAACTCGCCAAAAAAGCACAAGAGCTTAAGCAAAAGATATTTTAGTCGTTGTTGTTCAGTCTTCGCAGATTTCCAAAAATAAACTCAATGAATGGATCAAAAAATACAAAATCCCCTTCATCGTTGGGATGGTTCGGGATAATGTGGAAAAAACCAGGTTTGATTGGTGCGTGAAGTCGCTACCCTGGCTCATTCTGACAGATAGCAAACACATTGTGAAAGCGGAGGGATTCAGCATTAATGAACTTAACGAGAGAATCGCGAGGTTAAGAGTGAGGTAAGGAGCCTTTGGCCTCAGGTTTGTAATAGGTGAGACTTAAACACCGTAAAAAAGGTTTTTTAATGTGGTATGTTTTATCGATATGAATCAGCAGCGGTGGAAATCGTTCAAGCTAATTATTGACTTTTAGCCTTGTGAATTTTCGTTTGCCTACGCGGATTATCATGCCATCTTTAGGTGTAATCTCGGTATGTGGGTCATCTAATTTTTTGCCGTCAATCCCGGCAGCCGACTGCTTTATCATTCTTTTTGCCTCGCCGCCACTTGATACAAGTTTGCAATGGAGCAGTAGTTTGCTTGCAGCAATAGGTTCAGCGGATATATCAACAACAGGTATTTCATCCGGCAGTTGGCCCTTTGCGAATACCTTGTCGAATTCTTCTGCGGCAGCCTGTGCGGCTGTCTCATCATATAACTGACTGACAATTGTTTTGCCTAACAAGACTTTTGCTTTTTTTGGGTGTGTCTTATCGGAATTGACGAGTTCGGCGATATGTTCGATTGTCTGATTAGTCAGGAGTGTAAAGTAGTTTTCCATAATATCGTCTGATATACTCATAACCTTGCCGAACATATCATTCGGTTCGTCTGTTACGCCGATATAATTGTCTTTGGATTTGCTCATTTTCTCTTTGCCGTCAAGCCCTACGAGTATGGGCATAGTGATTACAATCTGGGTTTTTTGGCCATATGCTTTTTGTATATCACGTCCGACAAGATTGTTGAATGTCTGGTCAGTGCCGCCGAGCTCTACGTCGCTTTTAACCATCACCGAGTCATAACCCTGCATTAAAGGATAAAGAAATTCGTGCGTATAGACATCCACATCCGCCTGCAGACGTTTTTTGAAAGTATCACGCTGAAGCATCTGGGCGACGGTTTTTTTGGCTGCTATTTGGATTAACTCTATCAAAGTAAGCTTTGCAAGCCATTCGCTGTTATACCTGATTTCAAGCTTCTTTTCGGAGGTATCCAGGATTTTGCCGGCCTGCTCGAAATATGTTTTTGCGTTTTCCTGAATTTGCTCGGGTGACAAAATAGGACGAGTTGCATTTTGACCCGTGGGATCGCCGATTCGTGCTGTGTAGTCGCCGATGATTAGAACGGCTTTGTGGCCGAGGTCCTGGAATTGTCTCATCTTTCTCAATACGACCGTATGTCCGAGGTGTATATCAGGACTGGTGGGATCAAGGCCAAGCTTGATTCGCAATTGCCTGGATTCTTTAGATGCCTCTGTGAGCTTTTGGGCCAGTTCGGCCTCTGTGAAGATTTCAACCGTGCCGCGTTTTAGTATCTGAACTTGTTCTGCAATTGTGTTGTTCATATATGTTTCTCTGCAAAATAAGATATATTGAAGGTGTGATTATAAGCCGTTGGTGGAAAATTGGCAAGTGCCGGTTTGGCAGCTTAAAGAATCGATAGTATTTTGGCAATTCTTTGCAGTTATTGTTGGATCTGCGCCTGTTTGCCTGCGACGCCGCCGGAAACTATAAACGTCATCAACTCGGAGCTTTCGATGTCCAACGGTTTTACGGCCTCTTTGGGAAAAATCAGGACATTACCTGCGAAGTTGTATGACTGGGGTAAATAGACGGCGACATGGTCTTTGAGTCCGAGATTATCGAGGCTTTCTCTTGTCATAAAGCCAGCTATCTTTGCGTAAGAAGATGTTCCGAGCGTTACCAATACGGGTTTGTCGAATTTTTTCTTTTCGCCGGCAAATGCTTCCACCAGGTCTTTAATGGCACTGTAAAGCATCTTAACCAGGGGAACTTTATTGAAGATATTATCGAGGAGGCCAAAAAGTTTTTTGCCCACGAAATTCGATGCAAACAAACCAATGAGAAATATACCACCAATCGTAGCCGAAAGCCCTGCCAAAAGCCTCAGGACAGGATACTTTATAAATGGCAGCAGGAAAGTAAAGAGGGAATATAGACCGTTAAAAACATAAACGAGAATAAAAATCGTTACTCCAACAGGTACAAAAACCAGAAGGCCACGCAGGAAGTATTTCAAAAATCTTTTCATTTTATGACTCCATTCAAATATTTATCTTTTCGTAAGTAATTTTGGACAAAATCTTTTACAGCATCTTCAAGGCTGGTTGATTCTTTATCGTAGCCGGCTTTGCGAAGGCTGGTTATGTCGGCTTCGGTATAATATTGATACTGGTTACGGATCGATTCCGGCATTTCGATGTATTCTATATTTGGCTTTTTATTCATAGCTGCAAAAACCGCTTTAACTAAATCGTTCCAGCTTCGAGCTTTACCGGTACCGATGTTAAACAAGCCGTTTATCTGTGGATTGTCGTAAAAAAACAGGGTCATTTCAACAGTATCTTTGACGTAAATAAAATCTCGTAACTGCTCTCCATCGGCGTATTCAGGCTTATATGATTTGAAGAGATGGACTATACCGGTAGCACTAATCTGCTCGAAGGCCTTGACCACGAAGCTTCTCATATCGGCCTTGTGATATTCATTCGGCCCAAAAACGTTGAAATATTTGAGGCCTGCGATACTCTTTAAAAGGCCGGCTCTATGTGCCCAGAGGTCAAAAAGGTGTTTGGAATAGCCATACATATTCAGAGGTCTGAGGGTTTCTATTGTCTCCATGTCATCTTTGAAACCGGCTTCAGCCTCACCATAAGTTGCCGCGCTGGAAGCATAAATGAAACGGACATTATCGGCCGTTGCCCACTGGGCTAATAGCTTGCTGTATTCGTAGTTGTTTTTTATTAGATATGAGGCGTTTGTTTCAGTGGTATCCGAACAGGCGCCGAGGTGGAATAAGGCCTCAAGAGAGCTATTGAGCTTATCGGCGATAACCATTTCGAGGAAATTATCTTTTTCTACATAATCAGCGAATGACAGATTACAAAGATTTTTCCATTTCTGATCTGTGTTAAGCTCGTCAACGACAAGGATGTCCGTAATCTTCCTTTTGTTAAGTGCCGCGATTAGTGCCGAGCCGATAAAACCGGCTCCGCCGGTTACGATTATCATTATGTTATTCCCTTAAATTGGCTCTATAAATTCAGGTCCATAAAAAACGAGGATATTTATGTCAAAAAAACACAATATTTGATAATATCACCATATATAGAATGAACAGTAAAAAGACCTATAAAAAACAGATTTTCTCTCTCATAAGCATATTACGATATACCAGATGTGTCAAATATTTAAGCTGTTGGCGGGTATAAAAAAAGCCGCTCAAGATTGAACGGCCAAAAAAAACCAATAAACCCAA
Source organism: uncultured Pirellulales bacterium (assembly GCA_964634515.1). Classification (GTDB taxonomy): domain Bacteria; phylum Planctomycetota; class Phycisphaerae; order Sedimentisphaerales; family Anaerobacaceae; genus NIOZ-UU13. The sequence continues at coordinate 5,710 of CAZWME010000118.1, forward strand.
TAAAAATTCAGTTGTTTAACACAAAGCGATATAGCTTGCAATTGCAAGAAACAAAATTCGCTTTTTGTTAAATGTGAATGGAATCCATGTTTCGTAATAGAACTTGCTCATAATTGTCCCCTCTCGGAAAAAAAATTGCAATTCTTATCTTTTTTATTATGATGGTATTATACCAGAATTAGTTATCAAAAGCAAGAAAAAACATGTCATATCTGGCATAAGTCTATATATGCCAAGTGTTTATATTGCCAAAAAAAGTGATATTATATTTGCATTACAGGCTTAGATCAGGCTAATTTACCGACTGCTTCGGCGATGAGTTTGGCAATAGGCATACGCTGGGGACAGTGAGCCTCGGCGGCGCTGTAATCTGTATCGAGCAGCTTGTTTCGTATAGAGGCCGGGATTTGAGCGAAAAGCTCTCTTGCTCTATTCTTATCATCGTAGCTGTTATAGTACATCAGATATCGCATAATATCACTGACGTACGGGATTTCGGGAAGGGTTGCGTTACAGATATCCGCGCAGCCGGCACAATAGCCGCTACAGGTAACTTTCGCGTACTCCTTGAATACGTCCATATCTGCCTGGGTAAGTTCGGTTCTATTCATTACAGCAGCGACGTTTGCGGTTAGAACGGAAACGCTCTCCATTCCAACACAGGCACTGCTTATCCTTTCATCACCGAGAACAAGCTTTATAGTTGCCTGTTCCTGGCTAAAACCTTGCTGTTGAAGTTGCTCAATCAGTTTCTTATCCGCTTGTGTTTCAACATCAAGGCGGAATCTCTTGAGGGTTGTTTTGCCGGTAGTCTTCATAGCGACAATGCCGATGTTCGCTTTATGACAGGCATCAATAGCGGACTGCATTTCAGGGTCCTGCATCAGCCGGAAATTGTAGCTGGTCATTAGTGCATCAATCCAGCCGAGCCTGGCTGCGGCAGTAAGGCATTTGGCCATATTCTGATGCGTACTAAAACCGAAGAACTTTATCAGCCCTCGTTTCTTTGTTTTTTCGACCCAGCGTCTCAATTCATCCGTAAACTGGGCAGGATCAGATGCCCCATGCGGTGCATAGTATAGGTCAATATAATCTGTATTCATTCTTTGAAGAGAAAGCTGAAGTCGCTCTTCGAACTCATCTACGGTTTTTGCTCGTGACGCCTTAGAGACAAGAAACAGGTTCTTCCGAACTTCGGGATTCTTCGAGAGGTATTTACCAATACCCAGCTCACTGTTTCCACCAGCATAGGTATTGGATGTATCCCAATAGTTCACGCCATACTTTATGGTGCTTCGTAAAATAATCTGGTTGTCAATGAGGTTGAACATTGTTCCAAGAGATAAACACGGGACCGAAACACCTGTCTTCCCCAATTTTCGTAGGGTAACTTGTGGAAATTCGGATTTTTGCTGCTCGATTTTGGCAACAGGCTTAACGTTTTTTTGCTGTTCTTCCTTGTCCTTGCATCCTGTTAAAGTAACTGTTGTCTCTGCCATGGCAGTACCCAGCCCAACTGCTCCTACTGTTTTGAGGAAATTCCTTCTATCGATATTCTGATTTTCCTTCATCGCATTAAACTCCAAAAAAAATCAATATTTAAGCAGCACCCATCAGGCCAATTTGCCGACAGCTTCGGCGATGAGTTTTGCTATAGGCATATGCTGGGGACAGTGAGCCTCGGCGGCGCTGTAATCCGTGCAGAGCAGCTTGCTTCGTACACAGGCTGGAATCCTGGCGAAGAGTCTCCTTGCTTCGGCCTGCTCACCATAGCTGTTGTGGTACATCAGGTACCGCATAATATCACTGACATATGGCGTCTCAGGCAGGACTGCGTTACAGATGTCCGCGCAGCCGGGGCAATAACCATCACAAGTCGCCGCGGCATATTCCTTGAAAACCTCTCTGTCGGCCTGGGTGAGTTTGGTTTTGTCGAGCACTGCTGCGACGTTGGAATTTAGAACGCTGACGTTCTTCATCCCAACACAGGCGGAGGTGAACCTTTTATCTTCCAGTACGAGTTTTATCTTTGCCTGCTCTTTGGTGAAGCCGCGCTGGAGGAAGTGCTCGACCAGCTTTTTATCCGCATCGGTTTTAATCTTCTGGCCCATACCCAGTGTCTTCATAGCTATAAGGCCGATACCGGCTTTATGGCAGGCATCAATGGCGGCCTGCATTTGTGCATCCTGCATCAAATAGAAGTTGTAGGATGTCATTATCGCATCAATCCAGGGCAGCTTAGATGCAACGGTAAGGCATTTGGCCATATTCTGATGCGTACTAAAACCGAAGAACTTTATCAGCCCTCGCTTCTTTGCGTTTTCGGCCCACTTGCTTACCTCGTCCGTCAACCAGGCGGGGTTGGAGCATTGATGAAGGCCGTAGTATAAATCAATGTAGTCGGTGTTCATCCTTTTCAGGGAAGTCCTGAGCCGTTTTTCGATTTCTTCCGGAGTCTTTGCACCGGACGCCTTGGTAACAAGGAACAGGTTCTTTCGAGCGTTCTTATTTTTGGTTAGAAATTTGCCTATGCCGAGTTCGCTGTTACCGCCGCCATAGCTGTATGCGGTGTCCCAAAAATTGACACCGTACTGAAGGGTCTTTCGCAGCAGGATTTGGTTTTCAACGTCAACTTGGAAAGTGCCAAAAGACAGGGATGGAATTTCAACCTTTAATTTGCCCAACTTCCTTTTAGGTACCTGTTGGTACTTGGGCTTTTGCGGTTTTTCTTCGGCATTTGCCCGATCTGTAGAAGCTAATACGGAACCCATGCCTGCAGCGCCTGCTGCTTTTAAGAAATTTCTTCTGTTGAAATTATTTTGTTTTTCTCTCATCACAATAAACTCCAAAAGGCTAAACAACATCAATCAGGCTAATTTACTGACTGCCTCAGCAACCAGTTTGCCTATCGGCAGATGCTGCGGGCAGCGAGCTTCTGCGGTGCTGTAATCCGTGCTGAGCAGTTTTCTTCTAACATTGCCGGGAATCTGAGCGAAAAGTTCTCTTGCCCTATTAGTATCACCATAACTGTTATAGTACATTAAATATCGCATAATATCACTTACATAAGGCGCATCTGTCAAAGCTGAATCACAAATGTATGAACAGCCGGGGCAATAACCACTGCAGGTTTCTCGGGCATATTCCTTGAAGATCGCCATATCTGCTTGCGAGAGTTTTGTCTTGTCGATCACTGCTGCGATATTTTCCTTTAAAATACCGATTTTATTCATTCCCACGCAAGCTGAACTGAACCTTTTATCTTCCAATACGAGTTTTATCTTAGCCTGCCCCTCGGTAAAACCCCGCTGCAGAAAGTGATCGGCAAGTTTTTTGTCCTCTTTTGTTTTCATCTGGAGGCCCTGGGTTTTCATAGCAATAAGACCAATGCCTGCTTTATGACAGGCATCAATAGCAGCCTGCATTTTTGCATCGTGCCTTAATCGAAAATTGTAAAGTGTCAATATCGCATCAATCCAGTCGAGTTTGGCTGCAGCGGCAAGGACTTTCGCCATATTCTGATGGGTAGTGATACCAAAATAACGTATCAGTTTTCGCTCCTTCGCACTCTTGGCCCACTGCCTTAGTTCGTCTGTTAACTGTGCGGGATCGGACAACTTGTGGCGACCATAGTACAAATCAATATAATCTGTATTCATTCTTTCCAGAGAGGTAGCAAGACTTTTTTCCACATAACTATTTTTCACATATGACAAGGTTCTTATTATCATCGCCTTGCTGGAAATAAACAATTTCTTTCGTAGATCCGGATTTTTCGAAAGAAATTTGCCTATAGTAATCTCACTGTTTCCCCCCATATAGAGGTTACCTGTATCCCAATAGCTGACACCCCGTTGAAGTGTATTTTTCAAAACGACTTGGTTATCAA
>CAZWME010000119.1:0-9557 GCA_964634515.1 uncultured Pirellulales bacterium
TCATTCAAACCATATGTCACCATATGGTTCTGCGACCTCCAATTACTCCTCCTGTTAAACAGTTGGTCAATCGTCGGTAGCTGAATTACCGAGCCCCTTCGCTCGGCTGCCATTACAGCAGCTTCAACGCTACTACGAGCTCGCCCGTCCCTGTGCAATGTATTGATACAAAGCTCCGTCATAAGATTACCTTCAGATGGATCTGCTGAAAGCCAACTCGTACCATCAGCTTGTGAAATAATTGTCTGTCCTGGGGCACCTTCCTTGACCCAGACATAAATACTGAATTCTCCATCAGCTGGGCTTAATACAAATGGTGTGGTGAACTGTGAGCCGTTACCAGGCTTGCTAAATCTGCGGGAATAATGTTGAATTTGAGACGGAATCACGTTAATATGAGATTCGTAGAGTGCAGGAGCACTGTTGTACTTATATGGAATTCACGGTCTAAATGGAAACGAACAATGCAGCACTCCAATTGTAGAATTACGCGACGGGCCATGCTGATTGGCGCAGCGCAGGCAGGTATCGCAGCTTCCTTGACCTTTCGTTACGGGCCATCTTTTGCAGCAGAGCAGTCAGCAAGCTTCCCCGAATATCTGGTCTGGGACATGCACGGGCATCTGGACACACCCGGTGACACGCCCGGTGAGAAAATTGACAACCTGTTGAAGTTCGCTGACCGCATGGGGATTGAGCGGGTTATCGTGTTTATGGGCTATCCATGGGCATATGATCCTTCTCCCGAAGAGGTCCGGCGTCAAAACGACCAGGTACTTAAGGCGGTTGAGCATTCTCGCGGTCGGGCGTTTGGCTTTGTTTATCTTAATCCTAAGCACACCGAAGAGAGCCTTGATGAGCTGGATCGCTGCGTTCGTGATGGTCCGATGGTTGGAGTCAAGCTGTGGGTTGCCATACGTAGTTGCGACAAATGTCTCGACCCAATCGTCCGACGTGCTGCCCAATTGAAGGCCCCTGTCCTTCAGCATACATGGTACAAGATCACCGGAAATCTTCCCGGCGAGTCAACAGCCACCGACCTGGCCGCATTGGCGAAACGCCATCCGACGGCGTCGTTCATTGCCGCTCACGCCGGCGGGGATTGGGAGCGCGGCATTCGCGCAATCCGCTCGGCGAAAAACGTTACAGCGGAGATATGTGGCGGCGATCCCACGGCAGGCATGGTCGAAATGGCAGTTCGCGAGCTTGGTGCCGAACGCGTGATGTATGGCAGTGATTTCGCCGGTCGAAGCTTTGCCTCCCAATTGGCCAAAGTCCTTGGAGCCGACGTCCCGGAGAATGCCAAGCGACTGATTCTCGCAGGCAACATCAAGAGAATGCTCGCGCCAATCCTTGCTGAAAAGGGGATCTCACTATGATCATCGACGTCAATGTCAGTCTATCGCGATGGCCGTTTCGCAGACTTCCTTGCGATGAGCTTTCCAGGCTCCTCGATAAGCTCCGCAAATGCGGTGTGACTGAGGCCTGGGCGGGTAGTTTCGACGGAGTGTTTCACAAGGATATAGGCGGTGTAAACGCCCGGCTGGTGGACGATTGCCGCAAATCCCGGTCGGTTCTGCTCCGCCCATTCGGCTCGGTCAATCCCACGCTTCCCGATTGGCGAGAGGACCTTCGCCGCTGTCACGAAGACTACCACATGTCCGGGATCCGCCTCCACCCGGCCTATCACGGCTATCGTCTTGACGATCCCGTTTTTAACGAGCTTCTTACCATAGCCCAGCGGCGCGGTCTGATAGTCCAGCTCGTCGTGCGTATTGAAGATCCCCGGATGCAGCATCCCTTGATGCGCGTGTCCGATGTCGACACAAAGCCGCTGCCGGGCCTTCTCGCCGCTCGTCCCGAGCTGTGTCTTGTACTGCTGGGTGCATTGCGGAGCCTCCGTGGCGAAGCCATCACGCAACTGATTGGTGCCGGTGAAGTCTATTTCGAGATCTCCATGCTGGAAGGAGTCGGTGGTATTTCCAGCCTGTTGGGTCATGTTCCGGGCGACCGGATTCTGTTCGGATCCCATTCTCCATTGTTCATCCTAGAGTCCGCCATATTAAAGCTGAAGGAATCCGAGCTGCTTCCCGCACGGGCCAATGCGATCACCCACCGGAACGCACGGCGCCTGCTGAAGGCACGAACCATTACCAAAGCACGGCCCCGAGTAAACATTCCAGATTGATGACCTGAAAGCAGTTTTTTACTATTCGAGAATCCTCGCCGCCCGCAAGCGATGTCCGGTAGCGAAGTATATGTATTCGCCCAATATCGGCCCAGCTACACTAAACCGTATCTCTTTACCGGTTATCACTTTTACTGTAAGTGAATCAGGATCGAGCTGATAGATGCATGAACGCGTAAAACCGTATATCTTTCCATTTGGCCCATTCTGCAAACCCAGATCGAGGGGATCCCCTTCAGGGACAGCTATCCGTGCTACGAACTCAAAGGTCGTGGGATCAAAGACGAAGAGTTCCGGCTTACTACCTCCTCCTCTGGCGGTACCGTACAGCCTCCCATCCACTCCGACCAGAAGAGCATTGAACGCTGCCACCTTGCGGTCCAGTGTGCCGGTCCAGACCTTCTTCTCAGCGTGATAGTCCCACAGAAACAGGACAGCCTGTTCTATTTTCGGTTGCGTTCCAGAGCCTCCCGCGATGCTCGTACCTACGGCAATCAGCTTCTGATTTTTAAGATTGGCGAGGGTATAGCAGCTTCCATCCCCAACAATTCGATAGTACGCTTTTTTCTCGCCGGTTTCAGGATCATAATACGAAAGCGGTCCGCCCCACATTCCATAGTCAGGAAGCGAAGCAACCCAGATTCGACTTAATGGTCCCGCCAGTGTGGATCGTGGACGATATGAAATCTCATCAATGCGACCCAGGTCGCGGGGATTATTTCCGAGTTTGTTTCCAAATTCATAAGGTTTGCCGGGATCGTAAACGGAAATACGTGCGCCTGGATAGGAGGAGATGTAGATACTGCCCTGGTTGTTCGCCATTGAATAGGCTTCTCCTGCAGAAGCTGAACATCTACCCAAATCAACAAGCTCTCCTATCTTCGGATTGAAGCGAAACAGATGAAGCGGAAGGTAGCTTGAGCCGTAGATACAACCATCGGGACCAGCGTGTATGTAAAAGATATCGCTGCCACTGGCCTTGTACTCAAGCTCATATGTATGAACTTTTCCATTGGGGTGGGATATGCTGAGTCTGCGGTAGAGTTGCTCAGATACATCAGCAAAGGCGAAAGTGCTTCCATCCGGGAGTGTTGGGACAGGTTTTGGCCTGGGTACTACCTCAACCGGAATTGCCTGCGTACCCTCGATACGGAAATTACCTTCAGTGGACGTGATGTAAAGCCATTCATCTTCGCCCTTTACCAGATCAAGATTTCCCTTGCCTTTCGCTATGACCGGCCCGACACTTTTTTTCTGTCCGGTTTCGGAATCGAAGACCACTACGTGAGGCCGGGTCATGCGAATCAGGCAAGCCACCTTTCCATCCCTATTCACGAGGGGATAGTTATACATATCGACCTTGTCCATTCTACCGTAGCGGGTAAACGTACCCTCATGAGAATTGTAACAAGTCAAGTCAGCAGTTCCATAGCTGCCGATCCAAATTCGACCCTTCTCATCCTCATCCAGGCGACAAGGAAACGTAGCCTTTCCGGGATGGATTGCACCAAGGTCTTCGAGGACTTCTCGGCCAGGGTCGAAGCAGAGCAGATGTCCGGAATATGCGGCACCAATATAGAGTTTGCCGCTGTGACTGAGTAGAGTAGCAGTTGGAAAGTTCGAACTTGGAACCTCAGCAACAAATTGCCGGCATTCACCTGATTCCGGATCGATCTGCAAAACGAATAGATTGTCGGCTGTTTGGCCCATTGTTGCATAAAGGCATGGCAAATCCGCATGGTTGCGGCCCGGGTGCAAGCGTACCCAATTAACGGACTGAACGGGGACACCGATTTCACTTATAGTTACGGTATGTGATTTTTCGATAGAATCACCAGATGTTTCATAAGTTATCGCGCATCCCAGAGTAATTGTGACTATGATTCTTGCTAAAGTAACCTTTTTGTGTCCGCTATACATTTCTATGCCCCAACAATATTTCTGTAAAGGAAAGCTTCATCATAGATATAACATATCACATCACAAAAGTCTTTCTCAAGATGAAAAAGACTCATTCTTTGGGAGGACATAATTAACGTCATTATTCACACTATAGATCTTTTACAAGCATGGATAAGATAATGTGAAGGTAGTATAATAGAACTTGTCTTATAGTTATTAAATCGTGAAGTTCAGAGTAGAGAAACAATTCCATGATAGTAATTTACTCCTGGAACTCAAAAATGGAAACTATTCTCCATGCAAGAATTCTTACGAATTCTCTAAGTTTAATACGAAGATTGCACATCTGTTTGTTAATGCAATATTCAGTATTTTTATTGTTGTTTGGACTGGGTGCGCTCTGGACTCAGACCAACAAATCGGCAAATGCCCAAACCAGCTTTTTCTTTCCACCTGAACTTGTAAACAGGATCCGCGTCAATACTCACAAATACAACTGGGGCAACGAAACTCTGAAAAATATTGTTGACCGTGCTAAGCCATGGACTGAGCTATCAGACGATGAGCTTTGGAACTTAATGTTTTCCCATACACTTGAACGCTCCTGGATGGTCTGGTCAGACGGTCATTGTCCGGCTTGCAAGAAAGACGTGGTTATGTACAACTGGAAAATCAATGTCTGGAGACATCCCTGGAAGGTTCAGTGCCCTAATTGCGGCCAGCTTTTCCCGAAAAACGACTTCAAAAAATTCTACCAGTCCGGCCTCGACGAACACGGCATCTTTCAGCATAGCTTAGCTGACCGCAGTTTGCTTTATAATATCGAACACCCTGACCCAACAGACCCCTTACACAAGTTCGGTGTTGATAATGGCAAGGGCTACTCCGACGGTAAAGACACCTGGTATTTCATTGCCACGTACCTCGTTTATGGCCAGTGGAAACAGTTGATTTTAGCTGGCATTGAAAATCTGGCTAGCGCCTACGCGGTCACTGGCGACCCTGTATATGCACGCAAGGCCGGTATCCTCCTCGACCGAGTGGCAGACCTCTATCCCGACTTTGACTTTCGCACCCAGGGCTGGATGTATGAAAGAATTAACTATTCCTGGGGTTACGTCTCCTATTGGCAGCAGGCCGGTGAAGAACTGCAGACAATCGCCCTGGCTTATGACAAAGTGCGCGGTAACTGGCCAGACAATGAGCAATTAATAAGTTTCCTCTCACGAAAGGCAAAGCAATACAAGTTGGAAAATCCGAAATTATCGCATACTGATATCCAGCGCAATATTGAAGACCGCATTCTTCGAGATTCCCTCAATCATCCCAATAAAATCCGTAACAATTACCCTCTCAAAGAAATCACCGAAACTTATGTGAAAACCATTCTTGATTGGCCGGAAAAGCGTGAGGAAATCATGGCAGAAATAGTAAAATGGATGGAAAAAGCCGTGCAAATTGATGGTGTAACAGGTGAAAAAGGAGGGTATTCTTCGTTGGGTTTGAATCACATTCTGAGTTTTCTCAATCATTATGATAGAGTAGAGCCTGGTTTTTTAAGAGAGATGGTTGACCTTCTGCCCAACCTGCGAAAGACGTATCGCTTCCACATCGATACTCGTGTATTCGATGCTTATAATATCCTTCCGGGTGATGGAGGAGTATTTGGGCGAAAACAAGGGTACAGGATCCAATTTTCCAGGAATCCCGGATTGGATGCATCGGCATATAGTTTTTTCTGGAGACTGTATGAAATAACCGGAGATCCGGTATATGTTCAGGTGCTATATCGAGAAAATTCTTACAAGCTTGATGGACTGCCCTATGATGTTTTTTGTGAGAATCCCGAAGACTTACAGAGCCAGGTGAAAGAAGTTATCGAACAGGTTGGTACTGAGATTCAACCAGCCAGCACCGACAAGACACTGTGGCATTTAGCCATATTGCGTTCTGGTGAAGGGGATAAAGCTCGAGCCCTTGCACTGGATTATGATTCCGGCGGCCGCCATGGACACAAAGACGGTATGGTACTATCTTTATATGCAAAGGGCTTGGATCTGATGCCTGACTTAGGGTATCCTCCGGTTCAATTTGGCGGCTGGGATACGCAACAGGTTAAATGGTACTATAAGACCGCGTCTCATCCTACAGTAGTTGTTGACGGCAGGGATAATAACGGTGCCGGCAAAACTACTCTCTGGGCTGATGGTGAGGAATTTCGTGCAATTCGTGCATCCGGTGCCAATATGATAAATGGCAAGCAGTATGAGCGCACTGCCGGTCTAATTGATATTTCCGACTCTGATTTCTATGTTCTCGACATCTTCCGGGTTGTGGGTGGAAAAGACCACGCTAAGTTTATGCACAGTTATTTCGGTACCATAAAGACTGAGGGTTTGTCGCTCAAAGCCAATGGGGATTATGGTTTTGGCAGCCTTATGCGGAATTTCCAAACCGATACTAATGCTGAGCCCGGCTGGAGTGTGGATTGGAAAATCGAAGACCGTTATGCTTATCTACCTGCCGGGGCAGATGTACACCTGAAGTATATCGATTTGACATCTGGTGCTGAGGCATCCATAGCTGAAGGCTGGGTTGCTGCGAGTCGGTCTGCTTACAGTAGTAAATCGCAGGACTGGATACCTCGAATAATGGTTCGGCGCAAATCGGATAAAGCCCCATTGGCCTCCAATTTCGTAGCTATTATTGAGCCATATGATAACAAGTCGAATATCATACAAGTACATCGATTAATTTTGCAGGGACTTGATGGCCTGAAATGGCCTGATACTCATATAGCTGTGGAGGTGCAATTGGTCGATGGTCGAAAAGACCTGTTCATCGCGGCAGATATAGAAAATCCACTGGGCTTAACACCAAGCTGGCAAGATACCTCTATAATGCTGCAGAAAGACACAGGGATAAGATTTAAGGGTGAATTATGCTGGGTGCGCTGGGATGATGATGGAAGAATTGATCGAGTTGTAATCTGCAGAGGCCAATCCATTTTTATTGGTACAGTTAATATTGAATTAAAGGTTAAAACAGATTTTATTGAGATTCGTTTTGATGATAACCGGGCCGAGGTTGTAGCTGGTCCACAGGAAAATATTGAATTCATCAAGATAGATAATAGAAATGTCTTGAACAAGTAGTAGCAGCAAATATATGTCAACACATGCTTAACCACTTAGCTACTAACAAAAGTAGCTTCCTGGAGATAAGGAAGATGGAGAATAATTTAGAAAAACATATAAACCGCCGAGTTTTCCTACATGGGATAGGGACCTTTGCCGGATCGGCTTCGGTCCATCATTCTTTAATGGGCGCAAACCAATCTGCAATTCCCAATGAGCAATCAAAAGATAAACATCCTGAAAGCAAAAAAGGACCCTCACTAATTATTCCCACGTGGTACTACCAGCAATTCGATGCTGATTATTCTTTTGATGTACCTGAGGAAGGTTTCGGGGGTTGGAAAAAAACGAAGTTAGAATTCTCACGTGAACACATGGCAGTAGTAGTGATGCATGCATGGGATCTGGGTACACGAAAGAAGTTTCCAGGTTGGTGGCGGTCAGTGCCTTACGCTCACCGGTCACAGACTATTTTAAACACGGTATTTCCTCTTCTGTTAAGCACGGTACGGCATTCAAAGATACCTCTATTTCATGTAGTAGGTGGTGAGAATAAATATTGGAAAAATTTACCTGGTTACAAACACGCTGTTTCCCTCGCCGGTCCTGAAACAAATGCCTTTGAACAAGTTGTTTCAGATCCGTTGCGGGATAAGTTATCAGCATTTAGGCAGAAACATTGTTTCGTTGGACAGCACAACCGAAAGGACGTGAAACAAGGATTTGAGCAGTTAGATTTTGCTGATCAAGCCCGACCGAAAAGTGATGAGAGTATAGCGGAAAATTCCCGGCAGCTTTTTGCATTGTGCAAGGAACGCGGTATTAACCATCTGGTCTATTGTGGATTTGCAGTTAATTGGTCTCTTCTTCTTTCTCCGGGTGGTATGGCAGAGATGTACAAGTACGGGCTCTGGTGCTCGGTACTGCGAGAGGCAACAACAGCTGTTGAGAACAAAGAAACCGCTCGAAATGAGCTTTGCAAAGAGATTGCTTTATGGCGTGTTGCCTTAGCGTTCGGATTTGTCTTTGATGTGGACGACTTCGTTAACGCCATAAAAAAGTAACAAATCTCTTGTCCAGTTTATGGGTAACAGATATAACAATCTTGAAGTGAACCAAGTTCAGGCAACTATCACTATAATGCAGAATCTCAGTTTTTAAAGGTGCCTATTATTTTGTTCCTAAAAAAAGTACAAATATTTTCATACGCTCTAATCCTGATTTTGGGTAGTACTTCAATCAGTTCACCAGAAAGGTTCGTAGATTGGGAAAAGAAAACAACTGTTACGGTCACAAATGGAGACCTTACAGTCCTTTTCAGGGATAATTCCGAATCACCTGCGATTCTCAGCGGGATTCAATCTCTTTTCAATAGAAAGGTTACGAGCTATTTTGATGCTTATGATCCGGACGCCAAGGGTGCTTCAGCGGGGATGAACTTTGAACATATAATCTCAGGCCATAGAAGTCCGTTCAACAAGTTCACTCCTCGAAAAGGAAAATATGATCTTTTCCAGTTATATGATAGGAATTCGGTTGTGCTCGTACGGAATCGAAAAGACAGCCCCTGGGATGTTTCAAGTAAATTCTTCTATAAAGTTACAAAGCCTCACTATGTTGATGTAGAGTTTCGCTGTAAAGCATATAATGCTGATTTATTTGGAAAACGAGGGTACGCTATTTTCTTTTTCGCAAACTATATGAATGATGTAGAAGAAATACCCTTGAATTTTATTGGGATTGAACACGCTGGTGATAAGGAGAAATGGATTGCCGCAGAAGCTCCAAAGAGACATCCTGACTGGAATTCCGGAGGCACATATAGCTATGTCAAAGCTAAACCTATTGAATACGACAAAGATATGAATTTCAGACTAAACTCATGGAGCTATGATTATCCGCGTTTTACCAAACCATTTTATTACGGGCGTGCAGCACATGGTATGGTCTTTATTCTCATGTTCAATAAGACCTCTACACAGGATGATCAAATCCGGTTAAGTCTATTTAAATTCAAAGTTCCAAAACATCCTCGTCCCGCATGGGATTTCCAATATGTCATCAATAAGATAGAAGAAGAAAAAGAATATGGATTCAAGGGGCGTCTTGTTTGGAAACGATTTATTAGTGCGCAGGATTGCTTGGGAGAATATGAAAAATGGCTTTCAGAAACAACTATTCCAGAGAAATAGTAAGGTCAAACTGATGCTGTTGAACAATAATAATGCATCTTTTTGAAGAGTTGCAAAACACCCTGATTTCCGGGGGCAAGTAAACCGAGGGAATTTCACCCTCGGCCCCTCCGAGAACCGGACGTGAGCCTCTCGACT
>CAZWME010000120.1:0-9523 GCA_964634515.1 uncultured Pirellulales bacterium
GAAAAGATATTCTGCTTTTTGTACTAACTTTCATACAAAAAAATCCGGGACTATGCAACTTGACCAAGTCGTTTATTTATTACTCTTACAATTAATATTCAACTAAATGTTACCAATAAAGCCGACACCATGCTCAGGGCTGTATGTACGAGTTGGCTGTTTATGGTTTTGGCAAAGATTTCTTCAAAAATTGCAAGCGAGACGATAAAAACCACAAGAGGCAGTAAAAAAGCAATTACAACTTTAACTACCACCGAAGGGCTGTTAGTATTTTCCAACTGATGGTAAATACTACCGCAGTCGTGCTTTTGATTACAGTTGTCGCAGAATTCCTTTTCAGCCATTGTTTTCACTAAAATAAAGGTTAAACGAGACTTTATAATAGATATAGCTGAGATATTCAAAAAAATTCTTCCCAATTGTGAGAATTATTACGCCCGGGTTTTCCTGGAATTGATGATGCGAACCGAGAAGTTTGATAGTATAGAACAACAGGAAGATTAGGCGCGTATGCTTCTATGCTTTGTCACAGTGTGCAGCCAAATCATTGGTCCTGTATTGCAAAACTTGCTCCATCGTCTTTCGAGGCCACGTAGGCCCCTATAGGGCAGAGAACCTTACTGTCCTGGTCACAACGTATAATAATCTTCCACAGTGCCTCGAGGCTTTCCTTCTCATGTTCGGTTTCCGGGGTCATTTTGATCCTTGTTGGGCTTTCAATCGAGATTTCCATATTTTTATTCCTTTCAGCTTGTATTTGCTCTGTTTGTTCGAATATATACGATATTTCATAAATAACACCGTTCCGGGACATTGCTGTATTTACTACGCCCTCAATAGTACTTGAGTTTTGGATTATAGCCGGACCTGCCGGAAAATCTGCCGAAATCAGTAATATTTACATCTCATAAGTAGTTTTTTCCGACATAGACATAGTTTTGGTGAGAAAAAAACTGAAATTGATATGTAACCTTTTCGAAATTTTCCCCTAAGTACTGAGTGTGTAGAAGGCATTGAATCAGAATTGCCGGAAATGTTGGTCTTTGCATGATTTTATGAGATTTGGTGTCAAATTTGAAATTTCAGATTAGATAGATAGAAAGGAACATGACCATGGAAAACAATGAACAAACCCCGGAACCGGTAGGAAAACCCGAAGGCCAAACTCCTGCTGAGGAGAAAGTAAGCGAGGAAAAACCCGAAGCCCAAACCCCTGCCCAGGAGAAAGTAATCGAGTTACAGCCCGAAGGCCAGGCCCCTGTCGAGGAGAAAGTAAGCGCGGAAAAGCCCGAAGCTCAAATCCCTGTCGCTGAGCAAGTAAGCGCAAAAAAGCCCGAAAGTGAAGCTTCTGTCAAACAAGAAGTCTGTAACGAAAAAGCTGGGACAGTTAATGAAAGTCCGGGAAGCAAAGAAGCAAACAAAGATGCCCGTATGTGGGCGATGCTATGCCATTTGGCGGGGCTTGCTGGGATTATTTTGCCTGCATCCGGCAACATAGTTGCGCCTTTGATTATCTGGCAGATTAAGAAAGACAATAATCCGTTCATAGACGAGCAGGGCAAAGAAGCGGTGAACTTCCAAATATCGATGTCGATATACTTTATTGCATCGATCATTCTGTGCTTTATTTGCGTCGGTGCATTCCTGGTAGTAGCTACAATCATCGTCTTTTTTGTCTTTCTGCTGATTGCGGCGGTTAAGGCCAACAATGGTTACCACTATCGCTATCCTTTGACTATAAGATTCGTTAAGTGAAACCGGTTTTCCCAGGTAGTGGGTGATAAATGGGATTGAACTTTGATAGTATAAAGCCTATGGAGACCATTCAAGCCGGTCTTGTCATAGTCAGGTAACTGGAGAGATATAATGAAAAGGGCAATCTCGTTTAGTTTCAGTGTAATAGTAATATTTTTACACTGTCTTCCTTCAACACTAACTGCCAAGGCAGTTAAAGCTGTTTATAACGGTTGGAATCGAACATCCCAATATGTTACAGTCCGTGACGGTACGCGCATAGCAGTCGATATTTTACGGCCTGCTTATAATGGCGATGCTGAGAAGGGGCCATTGCCGGTAATATGGGAGCTACGCCGTTATCATCGGGCATCTGTGCAGGGAGGTCGGATTAGCTGCCAGTTAGACCGAGGCGACCACCCGATGCGACATGTCGGCAGCCATGGGTGTGTATATGTGGTGGCCGATGTAAGAGGAGGCGGTGCTTCATTCGGAAGCCGAACCGACCCGAATCCACCTGTGGAAATATTGGATGCTTATGATATTACCGAATGGATAGCCAGGCAGGATTGGTGCAGCGGGAAGATCGGTATGTACGGCATTTCTTATGGAGGATCCGCACAATTTACGGCGGCGGCCGGTAAGCCGCCACATTTGCTGGCAGTATTTCCGGAAATGGCTATGTTCGACATATATCCTTTTTGTTATTCCGGAGGTATATTCCGCAAGCAGACTATGCAAAAATGGAGCCAATCTACAAACGGTCTCGACCGAAACCTAAGCAGGCAAGTTGCTCCCGTTGATGGTGACAGACAAGGGCAGTGGTTAAAAGCGGCAATTCAGGAACATTCCGGCAATCCGAATATCTTTAAAGAAAGTTTAGCCCAACCTTTTCGCGACGGATATATGCAAGTCAGCAAGGGACAGCATTATATTACCCACAGTCCGTGCAGCCATTTGGAGCAGATTAATCAGTCCGGCGTTGGTATATATTTACGCGCGGGCTGGTGGGATATGTATCCAAGAGACATGTTAATATGGTATGTGAATCTGAAAACTCCCAGGAAAATAGTTATTGGCCCCTGGAACCATTACAGCAGCGAAGGTTTTAGCCGCGGAGCGGAAATGCGAAGATGGTACGATTATTGGCTTAAAGGGATAGATAATGGTATTATGAAAGAACCGCCAATCCGATATTATACTCTAAGTGCTCCCAAAGGAAAACAGTGGCGGACCAGTTATACCTGGCCGCCGAAATCTTCGGTTTATCAGAAATACTATTTCCATGCGGGCCCTTCAGGGAGTGTTCGTTCTGTGAATGACGGGTTATTGAATCGGAAAAACCCCGCGGTGACTGAAGGCGATGATAGTTATATAGTCGATTATACGACGACTTCGGGAACAGCCACCCGATGGCTCTTTGTAAAACCGAATTATCCCGATATGCAGGGCAACGACCGAAAAGGTTTGACGTACACTACAGCGCCCCTGGAAAATGCGATTGAGGTTACCGGTCATCCGGTGGTTCATCTCTGGATTACCAGCTCGGAGGATGATGGAGATTTTTTTGCATACCTGGAGGAAGTGGATAAATATGGCGTTTCTCAATACATCTCTGAAGGTATGCTGAGGGCATCTCATCGAAAGCTACATCCGGCGCCGTTTAATAACCTTGGCTTACCCTACCATCGAAGTTTTCAGGAAGATATTGAGAAGCTCCCTTCCGATCCGGTTGAATTAGTCTTTGATTTACTGCCAATTTCAAAAGTATTCATTGCCGGTAATAGAATACGCATCACAATTACCTGTGCCGACAAAGATAATGCCCATACTCCTATGGTAATCCCGGCTCCGACTGTTCGGCTATATCGCAATGCAAGTGTTCCTTCACATGTACAATTACCCATCGCTCAAACTCAGGATCATTGACCGGTAAATATGATATCTGGGTCGTTTGCCGAAGCGTATCATGCCTTCATCTTCAAAATGGATTAGCACTTGACAGCGAATCCTGGTACAATATGGTTGTGAATTATAATAAAGTAGCCGATGGAGATATGACTTAAAAATGTCGGGTAAATCAGCAAAGAATTTCTCGATATCCGGCGCAGGCCGATTCGCAACCACACACTGGAGCGTCGTATTGCAGGCCGGGCAACCCAAAGCTCCGGGTTATCAGCAGGCTTTGGAGACGCTGTGCAGGAGCTATTGGTTTCCGCTTTACGCCTATCTTAGACGGCATGGTTATAACAATCAGCAGGCCGAGGATCATACTCAGGCCTTTTTCTGCCGGATATTGGACAAACAAGTGCTGCGTATGGCGGACTCGAAGCGCGGAAAATTTCGCTCCTTTCTGCTTGGTACGCTGAAGCATTTTTTGTCCGACGAGTATGACCGCGCCAGTGCTCAAAAACGCGGTGGAGGCCGCAGGATTTTTTCTATAGACTTTACCCAGGCGGAAAACCAATACGCACTGGAACCCGCCCACGGGCTGTCGCCGGAAAAACTTTTTGACAAATCATGGGCATTAACGGTGCTGGATAGAACAATGGCCCGCCTGAAGGCCGAATTAGCCTCTCAGAACAAACAGGAGCTTTTTGACCATCTGAAAATCTATTTGACCGTAGAGAAAGGTTCCATTCCTTATCGTGATAAAGCGGCTGAACTGAATATGAGCGAAGGAAATGTGAGGACCGCAGTACATCGTTTGCGGAGGCGTTACCGCAAGTTGTTGCGGGAGGAAATCGCACAAACTGTTGCCGCTGAAGACCAGGTTGATGAGGAAATTGATGACCTTTTTAATGCATTGGCGTATTGAATATTTTAGGTATAGCTCTGCAATGGTTTACTTTTTTAGACCAACGTTACGTCGCGTGAGTTTTAACGATTCGAGTAATGTTTATATTGAATCCCCTTGATTGCGTATATCGGGAAGATACTTTGCAAACTGCGTGTAACGTTTAGGTCGTTTTACCTAAGTAATAGGTGAAGAGTAACCATTAGAAAGAAAGGAAATAGTACCATGGCCGAAAAACGAAGCTGTCCGAAATGCGGCGCTGAGTTGCCGGCTAATGCGCCAGAAGGGCTTTGCCCCAGATGCCTGATGAAAAGCGCCAGGCAAGAGACAAAACATGCCGGTAGTACAAAATCTGAGGACGCCAGTGATGTTCCCACAAGTGCTACTCCGCCGGGTAGGTTTGTGCCACCCACACCGGAAGAACTGGCCGGGCAGTTTCTGCATCTTGAGATTATTGAGCTTTTGGGGCAGGGTGGAATGGGAGCTGTTTATAAGGCTCGTCAGAAACAGCTCGACCGCCTTGTTGCCCTCAAGATATTGCCGCCGGAAGTTGAACAACAAGCAGCTTTTGCTGAGCGTTTCACTCGTGAGGCACGTTCTCTTGCAAGGCTGAACCATCCCTATATTGTCACAGTATATGATTTTGGGCATACAGCCGAAGGTCTGTATTTCTTCGTTATGGAATTTGTGGAAGGGACGGATTTGCGTCACGTGATTCAGAGCGCCGAGCTTTCGCCCAGAGAGGCTCTTGCCATTGTTCCGCAAATCTGCGAGGCTTTACAATTCGCCCATGATGAAGGTATCGTACACCGGGACATTAAGCCGGAAAACATTCTTCTGGACAAGAGGGGCCGGGTCAAGATAGCCGACTTCGGTTTAGCCAAGCTGGTGGACAGCCCCGCAACGGTCTATACGCTTACCCAGGCCGGTCAGAGAATGGGCACGCCACATTACATGGCCCCGGAACAAATCGAGCACCCGGACCAGGTGGATCACCGTGCGGATATTTTCTCGCTGGGCGTGGTGTTTTACGAGATGCTTACGAACGAGTTGCCCCTCGGTCGTTTTTCCCCGCCGTCACAGAAGGTGCAAGTGGATGTCAGGCTTGATGAGGTTGTGCTTCGAACATTGGAGAAGGAGCCGGCCCGTCGCTATCAGCATGCTTCTGAGGTTGGAGTAGATGTCAAAACGATTTGCTCGGACAAGCATGCCGGTACTAAGTTCTCCCCGAGACGGAAGGTGAGTGATGATGTTAAATCCATCCAGAACCGCGTTTGGATTCCGGCCGTCGGGCTGCTGGTTGTCGGACTGATGAATTGTTTGGGTGTCATTGGAGCTCTATGGGGTGCATTTATTACAGGAACCGCAGGACTGGTGGGAGCGTTGTTAATGGCGGGGCTCACGTTAATCGTAATTGTCGGCGCCTGGAATCTGATGCAGTTGAGGTCTTATCGCTGGGCTATAGTGGGTAGCATCCTGGGAATGTGTACACCGGCTGTTCTTATCGGTCTGCCTGCGGGGATATGGGCGCTGTTGCTTTTGAAAAAAAAGGAAGTTAGAGCGGCATTCGGCCAGGAGGAAACCGAAGTTATAATACCTCCGAGAATCCGGGAATTTACAGTTTCGACTGTAAAGGATGTGAGGATGGCATATGGCCGTGGCAAGGTCGAGGTGCAAAAGATTATACGTGAAACGAGCCCGGAGTCACAAGAGTCAAAAGAGAGTGATGTTGCCGGGCCGGGCAAGAGTCTGAGAGCGGAAATTGCGTCTTTTGCTTTAGGATTTGTTAGTGTCCTTATTTTGTCTCTGAGGTTTCTCAGAAAAGTTTGCCTATGGTTTCCTGTACATATTTTTCGCCGGTTTTCCGGGAGTGATGACGATCAGGAGAATCAAGAATTATAGGAAACATCTTGTCGAAACAGGATTTGCCGCAGCGGGAATTCTTTTCGCATTGATCTCTGCTGTTAGACTGCTGATGATAAACTGATTCAAAACCGGAAGTAGCATGTTAAAGTGATTGACGACTGTATTAAAACTCAAATGCCGTCGAAAAATAATGACATTTCACTCTTTGTTTTAGACGAGGAAGATATTTCACCCCAACTGGACAGAACCATTCGTGAAATGTTGGTTGTTTGTTTTCCCGCCGATCGTGAGTATTTCCAGCGGCAAAGCTTCTGGCATAGTCCTGCTGTTTATCGAGTTATTGGGAAAGATGATAAAGGTTCGATAGTAGCGCACTGCGCTGTAGTGGAACGGACTGTAATTGTCGGTCCGGACTTATCAAAAGTACGCGTCGTCGGGATACAGGGTTTTTGTGTTTTACACCACTATCGAGGCACTGGCCTTTCAAAGAAGATGATGTCTGTTGCAATGGAGCAAGGCGGCAGACGGGGCTTTGATGCCGGACTTTTGTTTTGCCGGGAGCAACTCGAAAAGGTATATGACGGTATGGGCTGGAGAAAGCTCGATGCTGTTGTTTATAGGACTGATGACAAAAAAGGTAAAACGTTAATACCGGCCATGAACATTACTATGTTCTATCCTCTAAGGGCAAAGCAATTACCCGCCGGCGATATCGACCTTGCCGGTTCCGACTGGTAGCAGCATACGTTTTTTTTCATTCATACCGGATTTTCCAGCTATAAGTTACAGGGGATAGGTGTACTTCTATATAAGATTCCAACGGGAGGCTTTTATTTGCACTCTATATAATGTATATGCAAAAAATACGTTAAATACGGAAAAACCGTTACATTTGGTATCAAAGGTGGCACTTAAATATAGTTGTTTTTATGAGTAGTGTTCCAGACAAGGAAGAGGTTTATTTTCTAAAAATTGCTTTAGTGAGGTTTGAGTTATGAAAAAGATGTATTTGAGCGCACTGGTCATACTTTTGCTTGTTTCAGTTTTTACTCAGGAAAGGATTGCCAGAGGGCAAATCTTTGAACCGGATCAACCCCATGTAGGCCAGATGTACGTTCCGGGTGAGTTTCTTGTAAAATTCAATCCCGGCGTCTCGGAACAAACCATAGACGCCTTAAATTCAAACCATGGAGTTTCCACTATCTATACGAGCCCGTATGCTGGCTTTAGAAGACTCAGGACACCGGACGGCGAGACAGTCGCCGACATGGTCGAAATTTATCAGGCAAATTCCAACGTCGAATATGCCGAGGCGAACTATATCGCTTATGCCATGAAGGCGCCAAACGACGAACTGTATCCCCGCCAATGGCATCTGTTCAATACCAGCTACGGCGGAATTAATGCCGAATCTGCATGGACTATTTCCACCGGCTCAGGGGCGATTGTTGCAATTCTTGATACCGGTATTGCCTACGAAGATTACAGCGAAAAAAATTCGGCAGGCTCCAACAGCAGCTATCAGCAGGCCCCGGATTTAACCGGCACTTTTTTTGTGGCGGGCTATGACTTTGTTAATAATGATGAGCACCCTAACGATGATTCGATCTCCGGGCACGGAACCCACATAGCCGGAACCATCGCTCAAAGTACTAATAACGACATCGGAACAGCCGGAGTGGCCTTCGATGCCTACCTGATGCCGGTGAAGGTATTGAATAATTGGGGTGCCGGGACTTATGCCGATATAGCCGAAGGTATTATCTGGGCAACGGATAACGGTGCTCATGTGATTAACCTGGGGCTTGGAGGAAGTGAACCTTCGATGGCTTTAGAGCAGGCGGCAGCTTACTCTTATAACCGGGGAGTAACACTAATAGCCGCCGCCGGTAATGACGGCATAGGTGGTGTGAGTTATCCTGCTGCTTACGATGATTACGTTATTGCCGTCGGCGCCACACGTTACGATGAAACTTTAACTAATTATTCCAACTACGGACTCAGCCTGGACTTGGTAGCTCCAGGCGGTGACCTTAGTGTTGACCAGAATGGTGATGACTTCCGGGACGGGATTTTACAGCAGGCCTATAAGGTAGATGGATCCGGTACAGTATCCTGGGGCTACAGCTTTATGGAAGGCACTTCAATGGCCGCTGCTCATGTCTCCGGAGTCGCAGCCCTGCTCATAGCCAATGGAAATGCCACCTCACCTGCTGAAGTCAGAGAGGCATTAGAATCCACCGCCGAAGACAAGGACACCGCAGGCTGGGATATAAGATACGGCTGGGGGATAGTAGATGCTTTTACCGCTCTTCAATGGACAGCTTCAAAGCCGGGGCCGGGACCCGGGCCAGGTCCGGAACCTCTTAAAGCAGAATTTACAGCCGAGCCAACATCTGCTCCTGATAAAACTACAATACAATTTGCAGACCAATCCACAGGAAGCATAACAAGCTGGCTATGGGATTTCGGCGATGGAGCAACATCAATCGATCCGAATCCGTCTCATCTTTATAAAGACGCACGTACCTACACCGTGAGCCTGACCGTAACTGGATCGGACGGCTCGGATACTGAAACCAAGATCAGGTTTATCAAACTGTTCATACCTGAGATTCCTAACGCTGACTTTACAAGAGAGCCGGTAAGCATAAGTGCGCCTATGACGGTGCAATTCACCGATACATCAACTTGTCCGGCTACCCTTGTCAATCAAACGAATGGAATCCTTTACTTCACTTCAATAGAATCAGCATCTCTTGGAGGTATTACGACCTGGACATGGGACTTTGGTGATGGAACAACATCAAACGAGCGAAACCCGGCCCACATGTACCAGCAAATCGGTTCTTATACAGTAAGTTTAACTGTAGATGGTCCGGGCGGCTCGGATACCGAAACAAAGAAGGGCTATATACAACTGGCCAAGCCTTCGGCCCCTGTTGCGGACTTTTCGGCAAAACCAAGAAGCGGCAACGGCCCTCTGGTCGTACAATTCAGCGATATGTCCACAGGGCATGTCTCCAGCCGGTTATGGGACTTCGGCGATGGAACAACATCAACCGAGCAGGACCCGATTCACACGTACACGTACAGGGACACCCCTGATTACACGGTCAGCTTAAC
>CAZWME010000121.1:0-9472 GCA_964634515.1 uncultured Pirellulales bacterium
CCGCCTTGGCCTCGAACTTTTCGCTCGGCCTCATAACGACCCGGTTATTAGGATAAGCTCTTACACAAAACACAATTCCAACTGTTTTTGTGTTTGATAACGTAAATAGAAGATTATCTTATTTCAGAAACAACATCTCTGCATAGGTCGGCAGCGGCCAAAGTTCGGCGTCAACAATCGCTTCCAGCTCATCGGCTACTTGTCGAACTTTAGACATAGCTTCGATAACAACCTCTCTGTAGTATTCAGCCTGTTTGGAAACACCAGCTATTTCGCCGGCTTTGCCTGTATCCTTTTCAAGTTTTTTCACATTCTCGTCCAAAGAGCTAATCAAACCACAAAGCTTCTCGAGCATTGCTTTCTGTGTGTCGGCAGAGACACCAGCCGAACTGATAGATTCCACCGCACCTGCCAGGCGGGAAGAATATTCCACGCAAGCAGGCAGAATCTGCCTTTTGACCATATTCAACATTGTCAAAGCCTCAATGTTAATTTGCATGCTGTAGGCTTCCAGTAGAATCTCGGTTCGCGCCTGAAGTTCGGCTTTAGTCAGTACATTTTGCCTCTCAAAAACATTGACGTTTTCTTCATCCATTATGGTATTGAGCGATTCAACCGTAGAGCGAATATTCGGCAATTTTCGCTTTTGGGCCTCTTTGACCCACTCGGCCGAGTAGTTATCACCATTATAGATCACATCAGAGTGTTCAGTGGCAATTCTTTTAAGAATCCCCTGTACAGAGGTGGTAACATCGGCGGCCTTTTCCAGCTCATCGGCAATTTCTGCCAAAACATCGGCAACAATTGTATTGAGCACAAAAGTCGGTCCTGCTGTTGACTGTGTCGAACCAACCATCCGAAATTCGAATTTGTTGCCTGTAAACGCAAAAGGTGAGGTCCGGTTGCGGTCGGTACAATCTTTCGGCAGAGGCGGCAGGCTTGAAATACCCAGCTTGAGTTCGCCACCCTGTTTCGATGTCTTTGCCCCCTCGGCTGCGAGCTGTTCAAAAATGTCGGTTAACTGGTCACCGAGGAAAATCGAGACTATTGCCGGTGGTGCTTCGTTTGCACCAAGCCGGTGTTCATTGCCGGCATTGGCGACACTGGCCCGCAACAGCCTGGCATATTTATCAACCGCTCTGACAACTGCGCAGAGCACAACCAAAAAGACCATGTTGTCATGCGGAGTTTCGCCGGGATTAAGCAGGTTTATTCCATCATCCGTTACCAGGCTCCAGTTGTTGTGCTTGCCCGAACCATTGACACCGACAAATGGCTTTTCGTGCAGCAGGCAGACGAAACCATGACGGGTAGCAACTTTTTGCAGCGTCTCCATTGTTAGCTGATTATGGTCGGTGGCGACATTAACTGTTGCGAACACCGGAGCTAACTCATACTGTCCCGGCGCAACTTCGTTATGCTGGGTCTTTGCGGAAACGCCGAGCTTCCACAGCTCAATGTTTACCTCGTACATGAACGATGCCACCCTTTCGTGGAGAGTGCCAAAATAATGGTCATCCATCTCCTGGCCTCTTGGTGAGGGGGCACCCAAAAGAGTTCGTCCCGTCAGAACAAGATCCAGGCGTTTCTCATAGAACGAGCGGTCAACCAGAAAATACTCCTGCTCCGGCCCGAGAGTTGCCAGTACGTGCTGCGAAGTTTTATTGCCGAGAGCGCGAAGAACACGCATTGCCTGCTTATTCAGAGCTTCCATCGACCGCAGCATAGGTGTCTTCTTGTCCAGAGCCTGGCCTGTGTACGAGCAAAATGCACTTGGGATATACAAAGTGATATTTTCGCCGTCCTCTTTGATGAAAACCGGCGAGGTGCAATCCCACGCGGTATAGCCGCGGGCCTCGAATGTCGCCCGCAGCCCGCCCGATGGGAATGAAGAGGCGTCGGGCTCTCCCTGACAAAGCTCTTTGCCACTGAACTCCATCACAGTCCTGCCGTCGGACGTTGGGGAAATAAACGAATCGTGTTTTTCCGCTGTAAGACCGGTCATAGGCTGGAACCAGTGGCAAAAATGGGTGGCTCCTTTTTCGATTGCCCAGTCTTTCATTGCGTTGGCGATAACATCCGCCAGCACGGGGTCGAGGGGTTCATATCCCTGGATCGTTTTCCTTAATGAGTTATAGACATCCTCTGGTAGGCGCTCACACATAACCGAGTCATTAAAAACATTAGAACCAAAGACCTCTGTTACTGATTCATGATATTTATTCATCATGTGTCTCCTTATTTATTTAACACTCTTTTTCCAAGGTATTTATTACAGATTAAGTTCGGTACTTAACCAATCGCTTTTTGACCTCTTTGGCCTGTACGAATGCGTATGCACTCGCACAGATCCAATACAAATATTTTTCCATCGCCGATTTTTTCTGTTTTCGCACCTTCGATAATAGCCTCGACTGTTTTCTCCACAAAGTCCTGGTTTACCGCTATCTCGATTCTGACCTTCTTAAGCAGATTTACTTCGAATTTAATACCACGGTAGCTTTCTTCGTATCCATGCTGTTCGCCGCAGCCCAGTGCATTCGTTACGGAAATCTTGCAAACTCCGGCCTTATACAGGGCTTGTTTCACATCCTGCAGTTTGTGCGGCTGATTGTATGCTATTATTAGCTTCATTTTAGAATCTCCAATTAATAACTGTGTATATTTTATGTTGTGGTAAAAATCTGGAAGCCGGAATATGCCTCCATACCGTGCTCGCCAATATCGAGTCCTTTTAACTCTTCCTCAGAGGTAACACGCAGTTCGATGGTCTTTTTTATTCCATAGAACAACGCCAGTCCAAGCCCAAAAGCCCAGAGGAAAGCTGCTCCGGCACCAAGAGCCTGCACACCCAACTGTTTCAGGCCGCCGCCATAGAAAAGGCCGCTGTCCATATTGAACAAGCCTACCGACAAAGTTCCCCATAAACCACAAACACCATGTACACTGACTGCGCCGACAGGGTCATCAATTTTTAATTTGTTATCGATGAACAGCACGCTTAGTACAACTAAAGATCCGCCAACAGCTCCAATCATGATTGCTCCTATCGGAGAAACGCCGTCACAAGGTGCAGTTATAGAAACGAGACCGGCAAGTGCGCCATTGAGTGCCATAGAGGCATCGGGCTTCTTCATAATCATCCACGAAACAATCATAGCAACAATGGCACCAGCCGCTGCGGATAAATTCGTCGTTACGGCGATATAACCAATCGAGCCGTTGCCCGTTGTAGTACTGCCCGAATTGAATCCAAACCAGCCGAACCATAGAATGAATACACCCAGTGCCGCTAAAGGTATGTTGTGACCCAGGATTGCCTTTGGCTTGCCATCGGGAGCATATTTGCCGAGACGGGGCCCTAACATAATTGCACCGGCCAAGGCCAGCCAGCCACCTATTGAGTGAACAACCGTTGAGCCTGCAAAATCAAGAAATCCTAAATTTTCGAGCCAGCCGCCGCCGTCGAGCAGGCCGCCCCATGCCCAGGAACCGAAAATCGGATAAATGAATAGTGTTATGAAAAAGCTGTATGCCAGATATCCGACAAACTTCGTTCTCTCAGCCATAGCACCGGAAACAATGGTCGCCGCTGTAGCGGCAAAGACTGTTTGGAATATCAGAAACGTCCAGTTCCAGTCGGAGCCTGGTTCAACGCCGCTCATGCCAAACAATGTCGTACCGAACAGTCCGTTGCTTTTGCCAAACATCAGGCCAAACCCGATAAGAAAGAAAGCTATCGTTCCGACGGAAAAGTCCATCAGGTTTTTCATAAGAATATTTACGGCATTCTTGGCCCGAGTAAAACCTGCTTCGACCATGGCAAAACCGGCCTGCATAAAAAACACCAAAAATGCCGCTACGCAGGTCCAGACAATATTGATGTTCAGTTGCACCTCTTCCTTAGCAGCGTCAACAGACGATACCGTTGCATCGGGTGCTCCAATTGCGAACGCCGATCCACATAGACCAATTGTCAATATCAACATTACACCAATTAACTTACTTCTCATTTTTCTATCCTCAAATCTCATAGTAAACGTCTTAAAATTTCTTAGT
The DNA here is from genome assembly GCA_964634515.1 of uncultured Pirellulales bacterium. GTDB lineage: Bacteria > Planctomycetota > Phycisphaerae > Sedimentisphaerales > Anaerobacaceae > NIOZ-UU13. The sequence continues at coordinate 4,060 of CAZWME010000121.1, forward strand.
TAAACCTATGCCAACGAAGAAGAAGTCACTGGCGGTTCCGTAAACATCTGTATCGCGCAAGTCATCACTCAACAACGTCACATAGTTCAGGCTCGGTGTGATTGTCAAGCCCTCTATCTCGAAGGGGAATGAGACTGAAAGCACTAAATCATTAATCTTGCTTTGATTAGTGCCCCAGTAGTACTTATCGTATGAACCGTTGCCCCAGCCAAGCGTAGCACCGATGTCCATTGCGACCGGAACGTCCGGACCGAGTTCCAAGACCTGTTCTACACTGTGTCCTATCCCCAAAGAAACATACGTGCCCTCGGCCTCATCCAGGTCATGATAGAAAGTAATAGATGGATTTGCCGGTAAATCAAAATTCAGCCCAAGATAAGCTTCCAAAGTATCAGGAAGCCTTGTACCATTTGCATAACTACCCGGAAAGTCATAATAGATCAAGCCGACCGAATAGCCAACTCCCTCAACATCCGACAGATCATCCGACCAATCCAGATAGTAGTCCATTTCCAGAAAATTACCATTTCTGTCATTGATATTGGTTAAGTCAAGGTTGCCCCAGATCCCTGCGGTGAAGTTCCCGTAAGTGGCGCTGATGCCAGGCTGGAAAACCGGGTCATCGGTTAGGTTCTGGCCTCGCCAGATGTATTTGCCGGAATAGTCGGTCGTAAGTTCAAAGTCTATTTCATCTTCGGCCGAAGCCGGTCCGATACCAAATACCAGCATTATCAATACTATCACCAGCCATTTTGCCTTTTTCATTGTTTTTAATCTCCATTTCTTTAATTTTGAATACTATTTTTCAGTTTCTAAATACTTTCACAAGGCAATGAACATATTGATTTTATAAAGCAATAGGTGTGCCAGAGAAAAAATTTCTTAAGATATTAGATGTAACTCTTTATTATTAAATAGTTTAAGTAAGAGTTTGCGATATGTAGTCAGGCTAAAAATAGACAACAAATATGTATTGAGATGTAATATATGCTACAAAATTGTAGCAAATGCTAAATGAAATGTATTTTCCGGTTCTTTTATATTGCCCGGCTAATTCTGTATTTTGTACTAAAGAAATGTTATACTTCTACCTGCAAAATCGTACAATTTTAAGATCGAGGAGAATAAGGCTAAGATTAGATAAAAACGGTGCCGGAAACGAATACTTTAGCCTGTTAAACAATAAATATTCCTTATGAGAGGGATTTGTTGATTTATAATCTTTTGCAGTGAAAGGATTTGTGCAATGAAGAGCAGTGTTAGCGTTATTGTTGTTTGCAGTTTAATACTTGCAATATCGATAATGGCAGGTTGTGCATCTGAATCTGCGGTAAAGAATAGTAATAGTTACGAACCGACATGGGAGTCATTGGCTAAGCATGAGATTCCGGAGTGGTTCCGGGACGCCAAGTTTGGTATTTATACCCATTGGGGGCCGGTTACGGTTGGCTCTGAAGATGGGCCGGGTGGTGTCCAGTGGTACGGGCGAAATATGTACATATCAAACAGCCCGACCTTTAAGTATCATATCGAGCGTTTTGGCGACCAGAAGAAAGTCGGCTACAAAGACATTGTTCCCATGTTTAAGGCCGAGAAGTTCGATGCCGAGCAATGGGCGAAACTATTTGCTGCCTCGGGTGCTAAGTTTGCCGGGCCGGTTGCCATACATCACGACAACTTTGCGATGTGGGATTCGGCTTATACCGAGTGGGACAGTATGGACAAAGGACCGGACCGCGACATAACCGCTGAGCTTGAAAAGGCCATTCGCAAGCGAGGTATGAAATTCATTGCGACTTTTCATCACGGTTTTACCTGGCGATACTTCGAGCCATCCTACAAATATGACGGCGCCGATCCGAAGTACGCAGGATTGTATTGCCGGGCGCACGAAGCCGGTGCGCCGCCTACGCGGGAGTTTATGGATAAGTGGCTGGGCATGGTTAATGAAGTTGTGGAAAAATACCAACCCGACCTGACCTGGTTTGACTTTGGCCTGGGAGATGAAAAGCGAAATTGCATCACACCAGAATATCAGCGGCAAATGTTCGCCGATTATTACAACTGGGCGGTGCGCAATAAGCGGCAGGTCGGTGTCGCTCACAAGCATAAGCATATCCATGAGAATACCGGCATTTTGGACTTCGAACGCGGGCGTGAAGACAACCTTGTGCCGTATCCCTGGCTGACCGACACTTCCGTCGGCCCGTGGTTTTGTCAGAAGTCCACTGCTTACAAATCGGTCGATCAGCTTGTTGACGTGCTGGTGGACATTGTCAGCAAGAACGGCTGTATGCTCTTGAACGTAGGACCCGCCGCCGATGGCACGATACCAACGCAGGCGCAGGAAATCCTGCTGGGCATCGGTGACTGGCTGAAAGTTAACGGCCAGGCGATTTACAAGACCCGGCCCTGGCAGGTCTTTGGCGAAGGCCCCACACGCAACACGGGCGGCGGTTTCAGCGAGAATAAGGACAAACTATATACACCAGAAGATATCCGTTTCACCTCCAGCAAGGATGGTAAGACGATTTACGCTATTGTTTTAGGCTGGCCGGGCGCCGGAGAGACTGTAATAATCCGCTCGCTGGCGGAAAAGCCGGGAGCAGTAAAAATAACTGATGTCAAACTCTTAGGGCACAGGGGCAAGATGAATTGGAGACTAGACCGGGAAGGACTGAAAATCGATATGCCCTCGAAAAAACCTTGTGAGCATGCGTTCGCGTTAAAGATTACGACAGTCGAGTAGTAAGGTAACTTTGTAAGAATGAACAGGAATGATAGTTTTGTAATTTGAGGTGTTGAAATGGATAGACGAAGGTTTCTGAAAGAATTTGGAGCGGCAGTGACAGTTGCATGTACGGGCGGATTATGGGCGGCCCAGAGGGCTGAGAAACGCAATGTCCCTAATATTCTTTATATAATGTCCGATGACCACGCTGCGCATGCGATCAGCGCATACAAAAGCCGCCTGGCGAAGGTAGCTCCGACGCCAAATATAGACCGTCTTGCAAATGAAGGCATACTCTTTGAGAACTGCTTCTGCACTAATTCGATTTGTGTTCCCAGCAGGGCGACGATACTGACCGGCCAATACAGCCAGACCAATGGTGCTCTGGACCTGGGCGGCCGGCTCGAACCTCAAAGGCAATATCTGCCCAGACTGATGAAACAGGCCGGTTACGAGACAGCTATGATTGGCAAGTGGCACTTAAAGCAGGAACCCGCGTTCGATTATTATTGTGTGCTGCCGGGACAGGGTTCGTATTTCAATCCGATTCTCCGTGAGTCGGGCGGGCAGTGGCCTAAAAACGAAAAGCGCTTCGTCTCTTATGATTCGCGTCACTCGTCGGATGTTATTACCAATACGTCGCTCAAGTGGCTCAAAGGCAGAGACAGGTCGAAACCTTTCTTTCTAATGCATCATTACAAGGCACCGCACGACAATTTCGAAAATGCCGAGCGTTATGACTGGCTCTTCAATGATGTGGATATTCCTGAGCCTGCGAACTTGTGGCAGCAGCCGAAACACGGTTCGAAGGCAACCGAAGGTATGGGTACGTCCATCGGTAAGCGTAACAAGCGAAGGAATATGGGTCATCATATGTTTGTTGACCAGTCGCTGTCGGAAGACCAGTACAAACGGACGGCGTATCAGCGTTATTTGAAGAAGTATCTGCGGTGCGTTCGTGGAGTGGATGATAATTTGGGCCGGTTGTTTAAGTATCTCGATGACAGCGGACAGATAGACAATACTATTATCATCTATACGTCCGATCAGGGTATGATGCTCGGTGAGCATGACTATATCGACAAGCGATGGATGTATGAAGAATCGATGCGGATGCCGTTTCTTGTAAGATATCCTGGGATGATTAAGCCGGGGATCCGCACAGACGAGATTATCAATAACACTGACTTTGCACCTACGATACTGGGGCTGGCGGGAGTTAAGTCTCCCGGCTACATGCAGGGGCGAAGTTTTGTTCCTCTGCTGCAGGGAAAAACACCTGCCGACTGGCCCAGGTCAACTTATTACCGCTACTGGATGCACATGGCGCACCATGACAATCCCGCGCATTTCGGTGTTCGGACCAAAGAATACAAACTGATATTTTTCTATGGTCAAAACTACAAGAAGGGCGGCCCTAAACCGACCCGGCCCGGCTGGGAACTGTATGATATGAAACAAGACCCATACGAGATGAACAATTTGTATGGTGAGCCGAAATATGCCGTCGTAATTAAAGAATTGAAAGACGAGCTGCTGCGATTAAGAAAAAAGCATAACGAAACTGATGAGAGATACCCTCATATTCAGAAAGTGATTGATGAATATTGGGACAGTTGAGTGACTTTCCGGTATTGTGTAGATAAATCTACAGGAGGAATGTAATGACATTTCCGACATCATCTTTTCGATGGAACGCTGCTGTTGTATTGTGTGCGATGATTATTCTTTGTTTGGGTACCGCTTCGTTTGCTCAAAGTGCTCACCGTGAGGGCGAGGCTGGATTGTCCAGGCAAACACGGAAATTATCACGCCCGATGCTTCTGTTCACCGCCGAGAAACTTGAGCGTTTGCGCAAACGCGCTGACGAAGACAAACTTTTCAACGAGGCCCTGGACAAGCTTCTTAGGCGAGCGGATAGACTGCTCGATGCGGAGCTTGTTTCAAAGGAATATGCCGAGGGTGGAGCCGGACAGCATGGCAACTACGGCCGGCCAAGTAGTCAGATTACCGATATGGCTGGTACTCTCGGGCTGGCATATCAAATGACCGGCGATAAACGATATGCTAAGAAACTCAGAGATGCACTTATCCACTACGGGACTTTAAGCAGATGGGCAGGTGATGCGCATCGGGACCCACCGTGGCATTCGGAATTGAACACTGCCAGGTTCTGCTATGGTTACGCTCTGGGGTACGACAGCATTTATAATTTTCTCTCTGAGCAGGAAAGGAAGACAATAGCCGGCTCAATGGTCAGGCTCGGTATCAAACCTACGTTGGATGACTGGATTCTGGGGGAAAAACGTATTCATGCACTGGATTCGATGGGGCATAACTGGTGGAGTGTATGTGTATCGATGGTAGGGCTTGCGGCTTTGTCAGTGCTGGATGATGTGCCGCAGGCGGCTGGGTGGGTGCAGCGTGTTTCACAGGCTTTTCCGGAGTTTTTTAATTATAAGGGAAATGTTCTCCAAAACAAGACGGCCAATTTCGATAAGAAAGGGGCATTTTACGAGAGTGTTAGTTATGCCGATTATGCTCTTAGGGAATATCTGCTGTTTCGGCTGGCCTATTCAAATGTGTTCGGCAAATCGTTGGCGCCTGATATACCGTTGCTTGAGAAGGTTGGGGATTTTTTTATTCACACGTGCTATCCGGCTTCCGATGATATGATGTCGG
>CAZWME010000122.1:0-9427 GCA_964634515.1 uncultured Pirellulales bacterium
TGTTCCACAAACTGAATCTCGCATCGGACAATTGGAATATTCGTTGGATGTCCTGCTTGGCCGGCCAGCCGGGAAGGGAAATCATGTGACATCAAGCCGGCTGGGCCGCCCGTCACCGCTGCCTGCTGTGGGTATCCCGGCTCAATTACTGACTCGCCGGCCTGATCTAAGGGGAGCGCAGAAGCGGTTGCTTGCACTCGATTATGATGTTGGTGCGGCCTTAGCCGAGCAGTTACCAACTTTGTCCCTAGGGGGTTCCATTGGCTGGAAAGGCGATCCCAGTTTCGGTGATGCAATCACCGCGGTCTTCGCTGGATTGGCTGGGCCGTTGTTTGATGCGGGAGAACGCAGCAGTGAAGTGACTTTTCGCAAAGCGCTTCTGGAGGAAGCCCTTGCCGGTTACTCGGATAGGTATCTTTCAGCACTGTTCGAGGTGGAAGCCGCCTTGCTTGAAGAGCGAAAAAGCGAGGAGCGACTCGTGTTGGTGGAACAGCAACTGGTGACTGCCCAAAGGCTTCTCACTGAAGCTCGCAACCGTTTTAGTCAAGGCCTCACGGATTATTTGCCTGTGTTTACTTCCCTGTCTATTGTGCAAAACCTCGAACGCGATGTGGTCAGCTCCCAGAGAAGTGTATTGAGTGCACGTGTCGGCCTGCATCGGGCATTGGGTGGTCCCATGCTTAATCCTGATACACCTGTTATATTGTCCTCTGCAAATGAATAAGAAATCCCTACTTAGAACGTTTACTGTAATTGTTTTGATCCTCGGCTTCGGTGGCTGTGCGAGCCTCATGCTGCTCTGGACGGGGCCCGAAACGGTTCCGGAAGAAAAAATCCACTCGGCCAAGATTGTTCAGACGATTCCGTTAGTTCCACAGACACGCTCGGTGGCGGTCAGTGCTTTTGGAAGTGTTGTTCCGTCCAGAAAGGTGGTCATTAAACCTCAAGTCACTGGTCAGGTGATTTGGCAAAATGAATCGATCACCATAGGCGGGCAATTGAAGGAAGGTGACGAGCTTATCCGTATTGACCCCAAAGACTACGAGCTGGCTCTGGCCGAAGTGCAGTCCAATTTCGAACAGGCCCGTTTCGAACTGGAGGTGGAAAGTGGCCGCCAGGTCATTGCCGAGCACGAATGGAACGAGCTTCAGTCGGATCTCGACATGGAAGAAGTCAACAAGTCGCTGGTATTACGGAAACCTCATCTCAGGCGTGCCGAGGCACTCATGGAGAAGGCCAGAAACGATATCGAAGTCGCCAAACTAAAACACTCCCGTACGGCCATCACAGCGCCCTTCAATGCCATGGTAGTCGAAGAATCGGTCGAGGTGGGACAAATGTTAGATACTGGCTCGGACATTTGTGAACTGGTGGGGACGGATGAATTTTGGATCCAAGTAACGATTCCTTTTTCTCAACTAAAATGGGTGCATTTCCCCGAAGATGGCCAGCCTGGGGCGGAAGCACAGGTGATATTAGATACTGGAAACGGAGAATCCGTGACCTAGAAAGGTAGCGTCATACGTCTTTTAGGCGACCTGGATCCCCTCGGCCGGATGGCAAGATTGGTTGTATCGGTAACTGATCCACTGGAGCTTCGGCGAAAGTCCGACAGCAAATTCCCTTTGCTTCTTGGCAGTTATGTCGAAGTGAAAATCGATGCCGGGGAGTTGAAAGATACACTGACGATTCCTCGAGCTGCCCTAAGAGAAGGAAATAAGATTTGGGTTGTTGGTGATGATCATTTACTAAGAATTCTTCCAGCCACAGTTCTGTGGCCCGAGAAGGAGACGGTACTCATTTCCAATAACCTGGATAAAGGAGATCAACTCATCGTGAGCGATTTGCAAGTGGCGCTTCTTGGAATGGAAGTTGCCCCTCAACCCGCCACTGCTTATTACGAACTGGCGGCAGGTACGCCACAGGAAAACTGACATGGATCGCAACCCATTTAATGACACTTCTTCGGCGACCGGGCTTTTGGCCTGGTTTGCCCGCAATCATGTTGCGGCGAATTTGTTGATGCTGGTTGTTGTTGTTGTGGGATTGGTCGTAGCCCTAAACATTCGTCAGGAAATCTATCCGATTTACGAGCTTGATACGGTTGAGATCAGTATGCAATATCGGGGTGCCAGTCCGGAAGAGGTCGAGCAATCTATTTTGCTGCCTATTGAGTCTGAAATTCGTAGTCTGGAAATCACCCGTCGAATCGTATCATCAGCCACTGAGGGACGCTCTACGGTATCGGTCGAAATCATGCCAGGTTTTGACCGTAACCGAGCTCTCCAGGAAGTTACAGCTGCTGTTCAACGAATCAGCATGTTTCCCGATGAGATCGAACCACCGGTTATTTCTTTGGGATCAGGTCGTCGTCGAGGTGTAGTTTACGTGTCAGTGTTTGGCGACGTGGACCAGCGTACGCTGATTCAATTTGCCCGTCAGGTTGAAAACGGGCTATTGGCCCAACCGGAAATATCCCTGGTTGCTATGCGGGGTGTGCGCCGTCCCGAAATTCTGATTGAGGTGCCTCAGACTCAACTCCGTGCTCTTAACTTGACGCTTGAGGAAATAGCCAACGCGATTGACCGCGCCGCCCTGGATGTACCAGCCGGTACCATGCGAACGCCTGGCGGAGATATTCTCTTAAAAACCACCGAGCGTCGCTACTTCGGAAGTGAGTTTTCAGAGATCCCTATCAAGAGCAGCAATACCGGTGCTGAAATAAAGTTAGGGGATATTGCCACCATTGAGGATGGATTTGAGGAGACCGAACGGGAGTCGTATTATAATGGCAAACCATCGGTTTGGATTGGGACTTACGCTTCCGAATCCCAGCCTCCTTTGAAAGTGGCTGCAGCGGTACATAGGTATGTTAAGCAGGTAAATGCCACATTACCGCCTTCGGTCGAGGTTAAGGTGTCATATGACAGGACGGAAGATTACTTAGAGCGAATCAATCTGTTAAGGTTTAACGGAACGATTGGTTTGTTACTGGTGATTGTAGCGTTGGGATTGTTTTTGGAATTGCGAGTGGCTTTCTGGACAGCTATTGGGATTCCGGTGTCGATTCTCGGCTCGCTCATCCTGTTACCCTTGATGAACGCCAGCGTGAACATGATCTCTCTTTTCGGTTTCATTGTTACCCTGGGCATCGTCGTCGATGATGCAGTAGTGGTCGGAGAGGACATTTTCCACAAGATTTCCCAGGGAATATCACGGCTTGATGCTGCCGTGGCCGGCGTTAGAGAAATGACCATACCGGTTATTTTTGCGGTTGGTACGAATATCATTGCTTTTCTGCCATTGCTATTTGTACCGGGGGAAAGTGGCCGCTTTTTTAACATTTTACCTTCGGTGATTATTGCTGTGTTTACCGTCTCCCTGATTGAAGCACTCCTTATTTTACCTTCGCACTTGGCATTCTCCCGGAAGAATCCACATCAGGACTCGATCTTTTCCCGATTTGACAGAGCCCAGACCAAACTCCGCCTTAAAATCGATGTGGCCATAGAGCGTTTCTATCATCCCATCCTGGCGGCGGCACTTCGATTTCGTTATATCACCCTGGCGATTTTTGCTTCATCATTTTTTATAGTCGTTGCCTACCTATTCAGTGGCCGGGTGGATTTCACATTTAATCCTACCATTGAAAATGACTACATTCAGGGAGAGATCGAAATGCCAACCGGCACGCCGGTGGCCAGAACTCGGGAGGTTGCGTTCCTAATCGAGGCCGCGGTCAAGAGGTCGATAACGAAATGCGGCGAGGAGGGAATCGTGCGAGGTATCAGTATCTCGGTAGCCTCTCGCAGCAACAATAGAGCCAGCGTATCCTGCAAACTGGTGCCGCAAAGCAAACGTAAAATAACCGGCGCCGGTTTTGTTAAACTATGGCGAGCGGAAGTACCGGAAATTCCTGACATAGAGTCCCTGTTTTTTGATTACCTAGCGGGTCCTGGTGGTGAAGCTGCGATTGATATTCAACTAGCTCATACAGAAGTCGATACCTTACGTCGTGCGGCTGAAGAGCTCGGTGAGATGGTTGTACGTTATCCTGGGGTGACCGATATCCGTAAAGGCTTTGGTAAGGAAATGCCGCAAATCAGTTTTGAGATCAAACCGGCAGGGCAAGCGCTGGGGATTACTGCTCGTGATTTGGGTCAACAGATCCGCCACGCGTTTTATGGGGCAGAAGCACTGCGACAACCGCGCGACCGCGAAGAGTTGCGGGTGATGGTGCGTCTGCCGGAATCTGACCGAAGGTCCTTAAGTGGATTGGAAGGACTTTTAATCAAGGCAGCTAATGGTGCCGAGATTCCGATTAATCAAGCCGCGGAAATCATTGAAACGACTGCCCCCGTGCGTATCGAGCGTGTGGACGGGGGCCGGGTCCTGAATGTGACAGCCAATGTACTCCATAACGTTACCAATGAAAACAAGGTTTTATCCGCTCTGGAAAAAAAAGAACTGCCGGACCTTTTGAGACGTTTTCCCGGCCTGCGTTACTCCTTCGAAGGGACGCAACGAGAGCAGCGTGAAGCAACAAAAAATTTGAGCATCGGACTGACAGCCTCCTTGTTCGCGATTTTCGCTATCATGGCTTCATTCCTGAGAAGTTATGTCCAATCGGTTATCGTGTTGCTGACCGTTCCCTGGGGATTAGCAGGGGCTGTCCTTGGCCATATTGTATTGGGTTTTGATCTCAGTATTTTCAGCGTATTGGGCATGATCGCCCTGTGCGGAATGGTGGTAAATGGTGGTTTTGTTTTAGCCATGACCCGCAATCGTTATTTGACCCGAGGTATTTCTATCAAGGAAGCTACCATCAGGGCTGCTGAGCGTCGTTTCCGGCCTATTTTCCTGACTGCTATAACAACGTTTCTGGGTCTGGGCCCCATGATATTTGAAACCAACGAGCAGGCCCTCTTCCTGGTCCCCATGGCTATTTCCTTGGGAGTGGGTACCCTGGCTTCATCCCTGGTTGTTCTGATTCTGGTACCGGTCAGTTTTGTAATTCTTGAAGAGCTTGAATCGCTAAAATCCAAAGCGGAACACTCTGCGAAAGCCCCTGTGTTACCAGCAGGGGCTGGGGAAATATTCTATGTTCCCAATCAAGACTGAAAGAATAAACGATCTCAGTGTCCTTAGCAGAAAGCAGAAAAACTATGAAGAAACAGGTCAATTGCTACGCCAAGCTCTCGAAGGCAGGCGGAGCAAGCCGGAGAAAGGCCATCCTACCAGCTATGAGTCCATGCATTGATTGGTAATACTTTACAAAAAGCAAGGTAATTTCAATAAAGCAGAACTACTTCTTCTCGAAGCCGTCGAAGGCCGCCGTCTCAAACTCGGTGATACCCATCCACACACATTAGAATCATTGAATAACCTAATCGCACTCTACGAAGCATGGGGCAAGCCGGAAAAAGCCGAACAGTGGCGAGCAAAACTGACCCAAACAGAGGCTGTTAAGGAGTGACATAATATATGAAAAGTCACCTTTTTAAAGAGCTAAAAAACACCCTGGTTTTGAAGTGACGTTGTGGTCGAGTAGACGTAATATAGTTCTTTCATTCAGGCATGCTTTGTGTTACCCGTAAGGTGCAAAAATATATCCAGCATAAATCCTTCTATAAGAGATAGTTATTGTTACTCCGGACGAATATATTTGCCTGCTTGAGCCAGATTTTGTAGCCTGTTGCGATTATGAAACAGAGATTATGGCTCTCATTGATCACATGCCTGGCTTATTGCATCGACAAGGAATTATACAAAGCGATAGACTACTTGCGAGAGCAAGTGCGAGTCCTTGCAGAGCATCAGGAAAAACAGGAAAAGCGTATCCTGTTGACCAACAGACAGCGAATTCGGGTGGCCGCCAAGGCAGCCGGAAAATGCGAATGATCAGGGGTCGAAACAACAACGTCGTCAATTTGCTTGTGCATCTTGTCGAACATCACACGTTAGTCATCAAAGAATGGCTGATTGGTGCGCTATTTTTTCATATTCTCAGCACAGAGATTGCGGTCCACATCACAAAAAGCTACAAGATTTTCATCTTTACAGCCTTGTTCATAAGGCTGCCTTGCAATCCAGCCCACGGATCCAATAAAAGCAACATTTACTTTCCTGTTGGGGGATGTGCCGGACTTGCCAATTGCAAATCCGGGAAATAAGGTGGAGGCAGCCATGGTTCCGGCGGCTTTGTATAAAAAGGTTCTTCGCTTTATAATATCTCCTTGTTATGTTTCAATCGGAGACAAAGAATATATCCAGTCTGGTATTGCCTATTTAAAAGTTTACAAAACAATATTCAGTCCTTTCGATGCCAATGATTTTACTAAATTCATCTTGAAGTTCAACTGTATAATCTCTCTCTACCCCCATCAACCTCTATAGTGCCTCTACAGTTTCCCCACGGATAAATATTGAGAACGGGCAGGTGTGGATTTATGCTCTATCTAGTACTCTGTCCGGCTAATGTGCATAGAATTTATTTTCTTTTGCGATAATGTCAAAAAAAGCATTATTGGCTCAACGGAGCGCTTCGTCCGCTATTTTTAAAAATATCCAATTGCCTCTTTAGCCTCTTCACTATTTCAGGATGCTTGCTGTACAGGTTCTTCGTCTCACCGGGATCGGTCTCAAGATTATAGAGCTGTCCGGGAGCATCGGGATCGGTATCTTTCAGTGCGTATTGTTTCATGCCCCAATCGCCGGCTTTATCGTAATTGTTGCCGCCGGATCCCTTGTGATCCAGGTACTTCCACTTGCCGTCGCGGATCGACATCACTAACGTAGGAGTCTGCTGCAGCATGTACCGACGAACCGGCTTGTCACCCTGTGTCCCCAACAGCACATCCAGCATACTGTAGCTATCCTCAGCCGCATCGTTCGGTAAATTCGCACCGACGATCTCTGCGCAGGTGGCCATCACATCGGTCAGACTCGTAAGCTGATCGCTCGTTGTACAGGCCTTGACCTTGCCGGGCCAGCGTACAATGAATGGTGTACGGTGTCCGCCCTCCCACTGATCGCGTTTGACGCCCCGCCAGGGCCTCGCCCCATCGTGCTTGTGTGTTCTTCGCATGTTCAGAACCGTAGGAACCTCCGGGCCGTTGTCGCTGGCGAACATCACCAACGTGTTTTCCGCCACGCCGAGATGTTCGAGAGTCTTCAGAAGCTCGCCGACTACATAGTCCATCTCGAAGATGAAATCGCCGTGCGGCCCAGCCCTGGTTTTGTTCTTGAAACCGTCGGCTGCAAAAGACGGCAGGTGGACCGCCTGCATCGAATGATAGAGAAAGAATGGCTTGTCGGGGTTGGACTTAATATGCTGCTTGAGGAATTCCTTACTCTTCTCGAGAAAGACCATATCGACATCTTCGTGATTGAAATTGTCAGCGACCATGCCTCGTCGACAATCGTTTGCGTACGGATGCTTGGGCAGCCTGCTTCTATCCAGGAGTTTAATCGGTGGTACGGGTATACGGTCGCCATCGACATAGGCATAGAGCCAGTCTGTGGTCGGACAGGAGACCGTTCCGTAGAATTTATCAAAGCCGCGATGAATCGGCCCATCGGGGATCGGTCGCGAATAATCGATCTGCTGAACACCTTTTATGCCCCCATCCTTGATGCGATTACCATCCTTGTCGAAGAACGTCATGCCGATATGCCACTTGCCGAAACAAGCGGTGGCATAGCCTTTGTTGCGAAGCATTTGCGGTAGTGTCAGGCGGTCCTTATTGATCAGACAAGGGCCTCTGACACCGCTAAAGACCCACTTCATTCCCGTGCGGAATGCCATCCGTCCGGTGAGAATGCTGTATCGCGTTGGGGTACAGACGGTCGAAGGACTGTGGGCATCGGTGAATTTCATGCCTTCCGATGCTAACTTGTCCAGGTTTGGGGTGGGAATCTTTGAATCAGGATTGTAACAGGCAACGTCACCGTATCCAAGATCATCGGCAAGGACAAACACAATGTTAGGTTTTTTGATTGAACGGCTGTGTTGCCTTTGGGTAGATCCGAACTTTTCTGTGCACCCCCAAAAACCTGACAATCCCATCGAGATGCTGGAAGCACTCATCACTTTTAAGAAATTGCGCCTGTTCATACCTGCTTCAATTAAACGATATTTATTATTTAAACGATTACAAACATATCCTTCTCCTTGGAACATCAATAATACTTTTCATCTGTCAGACAATTATATTCTGATGTCCTTATCTCAAAGAGATTATAACTGTAACTGTCATAACCTGCCAGCCAGAAGTTTATATGACTGTTGAAACATAATCGTCCCAATAGTTTTAACTGTAATCTCGCGTAATAACTAACTGCAAATCTCTTCAAAATGACTTTTTGCAAGTAATTATCACAGGTTTTCAATTATAGGGGTACACTTTTCAACCGCCCGCCAAGTGGTACACTTTTGCTCCGCCGTTCACAGATGTTAACACTTAAACGTAAGAGAACCGTATTAGGCCTTTGACACAGACATCACATCGACTTTTCTATTGTTGAAAAATCCAAAAAGATGCACTGGTCTTCCGGAATAATTTGCAAACCGGAGCCAGGCTCGTTTGTAAATACACCTTGTTTGACCGTTATTGCATAAGGGATGTTCTTGTATGTACATGATAACTTTTTACGGTCTATTATGCCAAAAGGCAACTTCGCCTTCTTATCACTGGATAATTCGAGCAACCAGCCATCTTTCACGTTACCGGTCGTAGAAATACTTACGCATGTTTCATTAAATGTTATTACGACCTCTCCATCAGGTGAATGAATCGGCCATCGTACTGTCAGTTCGCCGTTAGTACCATCATCTACGGTTGGCAAACCTCCTTCTATCTCCGATCCTCCTGTAGTTTTAAATCGTAGGCCCGCAACTGTTTGCAAAGTACTCCAGTAAAAGCCGTCAACGACAGGCAGTGTATAATAAAAACACTGACTTGAGGTTCCCATTTTTGTAAGATAATCGGATACAACAGTTTCGTTAAATAGATGAATGTCCCTGAATCGCAGGGTTCCCTTATCCCAGAGGAGATTGGCTCTGTAAAATCGCGAGTTAAACCACACCGTCTTCTGATCCTTCTCGGAGTGATCCTTCAGTACGGTAACGGAAGTTGGCGGGGTAACTTTGTATTTATCCTTAAACCATTTACCAGTCTCTCCAAGGGTTTTGACCATCACTTTCCCCTCTTCAAGTAACTCGGCGATCATTGACATTTGTATCTCAAATCCTCTACTCATCCGCTTCCACGTAAACGAGTTCTCCTGCCCGGTCTGAACATAACCGTACCCCATAGCCGCACCATCGACAAATGCATCGAAATACCACCGGCACCAGTCGGCATCGCCCCCGCCTCGCTCATATACCGGCTCAAGCGAAATTACACGCTGCCAGCCGGTTCCCAGT
>CAZWME010000123.1:0-9409 GCA_964634515.1 uncultured Pirellulales bacterium
TCACCTCGAAAACTTTTCCACCACGGCCTCCGGGTGTAAATGCTCCGGCACCTTCAGCGCCTGGAAAGGAAGGGATTGCAGTTTTTTCCAGAATACCCATATCTGCTCTGGCACTGGGGAATACGGTAATCACGAAGACAGTCGCCCATATGCTTAAGCAAAAGCGCCAAGAGTCGGCAAAGACCAACTTAGGCTTAGATCTCAAGCCGCTCAATCTGTCGATTCTTCGGATGGTTATGGATTGTGTACCCATTTTTTACTTACCTTCACATTACGGTGTAAAAATTTCTCAATCACGATTATTTTAGCCAGAAGCTATATGCCTAAAGTATTATCGCAGGAACAATGAGTAAAGAGTTACAGACAACGGGACAGCTTCCAGCCGGTCAAAAACTCCTGTGAATGAGGAAGGAGTGATTTCCACCTGAGGTTGTTTTCCCGGTGCGTTGTATGACCATTTGTTCGGACCGGTTAAGGTCCACTTTCGCCCCCGGCCGGTCAGTTTTCCACCACTTAACTTCAAAGTAATGGGCTGAGATTCTCGGCCTGGATTAACGATAGCAACGGTCAAGACTTCACGATTTGGCGACAAAGCAGCGGAAACGTCGAGTGGTTTGAAGTTGCCGCTGAGCTTGACCGGTATTTCGCCGAAACGTTCACGGTAGAGCTTTAATACGAGTCCTGTGATTTCGAATTCGGCCTGAGTTTTCGTAGTTTTAATGGCGCCAATAACGTTGACGGTCTGTGCGTAGTTGGCCATGAAATAAATATCGCTATTACGGAAGAACTCATGCAGGCCAACCGCAATTCCAAGGCCATCCTGAAGAAAGTACCGAACGCCCAGCTCTCCATATTCGTTCGGACCATACCAGTAATTCCACTCGTCCATTGCAATACGGATGTCTTTGCCTGCAAGCGAGGCAATAGTCTTGCGGTATCCACGATGAGCTTCAGCCACATCACGGATTCTTTCAGAAATCTGCCTGACGTGTGAAATAACATCGTCTCTGTCCTGCCAGTAAAGGTGCTCACTGATAAGATTCATGTGATCAGCGCATGTGGTGAGCATTTGCTGGCTCCAGCGTCCCCGAGCTCCGACCGCGATGGGTTTGAATGTCGGATCCACCTGGCGCATTGCGTCGACGACGCTATTGTGCTTTTTCATATATTCTTCAAGCGGCATGTGACCAAGCTGCCAGTTACCAAACATTTCATTACCGATGGCCCACCATTTGACGCCGAATGGTTGTGAATGGCCGTTTTGAGCCCGCATCCTGCCCATAGGGGTATCCGGACAGCCATTGACATACTCAATTTCCTCGGATGCCGCCTTAGCATCCCCCTGTCCTGTGTTTACTGCTATAAAGGCTTCGGTATTGATTTCACTGCATAGTTCAAGAAATTCATGGATGCCTACATCATTATGTTCAATTCCCTTCCAGGCCGGATTTTTACGAGGAGGACGCCGGTCCGGATCACCGATACCATCCTTCCAATTGTAACCACTGACAAAATTGCCGCCCGGCCAGCGGTAAACCGGTGAATTAAGCTGCTTCAGCAGTGCCACCGTATCGGCACGCCAGCCCAGGATATTATCCGCAGGCATTAGCGAGACGGTACCAATTATAAAGTACCCTTTGCCTCTGCTTACTATCTCCAGACGGCCATTATCGGTTGAGCCTTTGGCCGTAAAATGTAACGGAAACTTTTTGTATGTGTTTCCGATACTATCAATCTTTAATGTCTCGCGGTCATTTGCTCCACCACCCCATACGAGACTGACTTCAATTGGCGCAGCTTGTGGATTGCCCGCCAGCACAATTCGGCCCGTATATTCTTTTCCTTCGATAATTCCCAGACGTTCCTGAAGCAAGCCGGCCGGTCGGCCGTTTCCGGATAAAGTGATCCTCGGTGTGTGTTCACCCACATAAGAATTCTCCGTCATCATTGATACAGCCTTCTTGTCACCGATAATCATCCAGGGTGAACTGGTCAACAGCTCATAAGGATGGCCTTCACCATCATAGGATCTCATTCCAGGTTTGTACATAGTCCACGCCGGAGCCTGCCCGTCAACAGGGTAATAAAACTTCCGGTCCTCCAGCATCTCCGCCCATATCCCTCCATAAATACACCGGCCTAAATGCTCGATGAACTGGCCATAGATATATTTGGAAATGGGCTTACTCGTTTGATCGAGATTAACGCTGACTGTGGAGCCTTGCGCCTTAGCAGGAATTAATACACAGGCTAACACTACAAACTTAATCGTAGCTAAAATCAATGTTTTCTTCATAATTTGTGATTCGCTGATCTTTTGAAAGTGCTGTCTTAAGTGCATCTCTTCATAACCTCCTTTAATGTTATATCAGTTTGTTTTCTGCCTGATTTCTCCGCTATTAATAGCCTACTTACACAGCCAGGCATTCAAGTTCGACCATGATAACAAAACCTTCTTCACATTGCAAAAAACTTAAGCCTTTTATTCAGGCTCTGTTGTTGAAGTCATCAATCGCAATACTGTATCAATTAGTATAAGTCACGTTCCCATGCAAATTCTTCTAATATTCCAGTAGAAATAATATCTATTCTGAGAGTTTTTCTATGGCACCGCTATAACCGGAAACGGTCAAGTACGCTTATTTTAAAGACTGGATAACAATATCAGTTCCATGCAAGCCAGCACTCCTGGCACTCACACGTATTTGACCACCTTGCCCTTCTTTAGTTCGCACAACTAACATCGCCTTGCCATAGAACAGCTTTCGATAATCCGCCTGAAAAGATTCCAATGAAAGGGGATTACCATTGCCGACCGCAATAATCTCTGCCGGGCCATCAATCCTGAAGTGAATAATATTGTCTGCCAAAGGACAGAATGTGCCTTTCTTGTCCTGAGCTTCAACCAGGATATAGCAAAGGTCTTCTCCAGTAGCAGAAAGCTCCTTTCGGTCAGGTGTTAAGCGAAGACCTGCAGGTTCACCCGAGGTGCGCATGATCGCCTGACCAATCTTTTTACCGTCCTTATAGGCAATAGCCTTTAATTCTCCCGGCTCATAGATCACGTTGTTCCATCGCAGTCGATACTTATAGGTCACATCGTAGTATGTCGATTCCACTTTCTCCGGGTAGGCACCGAACTCGCGAATACCGGCCTTTTCGCCTCCTCGCATAGCAGTGAACTCAATACGTAGAAATTTTGCCTGTGTGTCTACTTCATGAAATACATGTCTTGGTCCACCCCATCTGGGAGTTCTACTCGTATTCTTGGTTACAAGAGTAGTCCAATTTGAATCATCGGTTGAGGCCATAATCTTATACCCATAATTCTTTGCCTCCTTCTCAAATTCAATCGCCAAATAGCCAACAGGCATGACCTCTCCGAGATCAACCTGCCACCATTGATCGAGGCCCGCGGAGCCAGCGCACCAGCGCGTGGAGTTGTCGGCATCATTGGCGTTGGCAGCGACATTGCCGTTGTCCGTCTCCGCAGAACTGACTGACGCAGCTTTGGCAAGAGCAAAATTGGCCGGCTTTTCGGGTATCTGTCCCTTTACTCTCCAGCCGAGGGATTTTCCATCGAGGAACAACTCAGCGGAATCACCGTTGGTATAGACAAACACTGGAATTTTCTTGCCGATGTGGTCGGGCCAATTCCAGTGGGGCAGGATATGTACAGTTGTTGTGTTGGGCCTCCAATAACTGCGGTATAGGTAAAAACGATCTTTGGGGATTCCGCACAAATCGATGATGCCGAAGTACGAACTCCTCGCTTCCTGCGTAAATGGCGTCGGTTCACCCAAGTAATCAAATCCTGTCCAGACGAATTCCCCAGCGACAAAGCTGTCGTTCTCCATCAGTTGGAATTCCACATCTGGTATGTCTGACCATGCCGCAGAATTCAGGTCATAGGAGCTAACCTGGAGATGTTTTGAAAACTGCGTTTTTTCATTTGGAAACGGCAGTTCGTAAAAACCACGTGTGCTTAGTGTCGAAGCCGATTCGCTGTAAATAATGGGTTTGTCGGGATAGCGCTGCCTGTATCGGCTGTACCTTCGAGCGTAATTCCAGCCGGTAAGATCCACCGAATCAAGTATTGGCTGGTCAACCGTACCGGGGATATGACACGAGATTCCCACGGGACGAGTGGGATCGTATTTTCTCACGAAATCACTCATGAACTTTACCCTCTCAGGCGATTTGCCTTCTCTATCATAAGGTTGGTTGCCAATCTCGTTGCCGATGGACCAGATGACGATACAGGGGTGATTTCGGTCGCGCAACACCAGATTCCGAATCTGTTTTTCTCCGTACCCCTCCAGTGGCGGCTCACCTTTGATGCGGCCGGCCTTATCATCCCATTTGTCAAAAACTTCATCCCATACAACGAATCCCATACGGTCACATAAATCAAGCAATTCCGGCGATGGAGGATTATGGCTTGTACGGACAGCATTTACACCCATGTCACGCATAATTTCCAATTGACGCTCCATAGCACGAGTATAAAAAGCGGCTCCGAGAGGTCCGTGGTCGTGATGCAGGTTTACACCATAAAGCTGAATCCTCCGACCGTTGAGGTAAAATCCATCGTCGGCAGTAAATCGGAATGTACGGATACCAAAGGGAGTGATTTTCGAATCGATGACCTTTTCACCAATACTAACAATTGTCTTGGCCGAGTATAACATCGGGCTGGTAATGTCCCATCGCTGCGGATTTGCAATTACGAATGAGTGGAGTAGCTCACATGAGCCATGAGCCGGCACAGTGTTGTCTTGTTTAATTGTAGCAATTTTTCGGCCATCTGGTTCGAATAGCATGACCTCAACGTCAATTTTAGATTCGGTATCGAAATGGTTATCGATATTTGAGTGCACCTGGACCTTCGCCGAGGAATCACGGATTTCCGGGGTAGTGACAAATGTACCCCAGTGGGCTACGTGCACTTGTTCGCAGACAGTCATCGTTACTTTGCGATATATTCCTGCGCCCGGATACCAGCGGGTACCCTGTTGACGCGTATCAACGTAAACCGCAATTACATTGGTGCCGCTGAAATTCACATATTCTGTGGCATCGACGCGGAACGACATGTAGCCGTAGTCCCATTGACCAGCCAATTTACCGTTGATAAAGACCTTTGGAAAGGCCATCACTCCGTCGAAATCAAAGTAAACTCGCTTGTTGCTATCTCGGTCATTTAGCGTAAATGTCTTTCTATACCAGCCCACTCCTTTCCAGGGTAATTTTCCGGCATAGCCATTCTCGTTGGGATTAAACGGACCGGCTATAGCCCAATCGTGTGGTAAACGAACTGCCTTCCACGATGAGTCATCGAAATCCGGCCTCTCGGCTCCATTCATATCACCCTTGTCAAACTTCCAGTGACGATTAAAGTTCAGTACCTTTCGACCGGATGGCGAGGACACTTCTGCATCTTTTAACATTGAGGTTTCTATGCAAGCACCAGCAACAAGTAGATAAAGTCCAAGTGTAGCCAAAGGCCCAATCTTATGAAATGTATTATTCATTCTCATGGCATTAAATTCCCTTTTCGTAAAGTTTGGTTATAGTTTGTTTTTGAACATCAGAATATGCTTTCTTCAAGAATCCTTATCGATCGGGTGCAATCGGATATATGTCGGTTTATCACGGTCGCAGGTTATTTGGCCGTTCATATACTTGAGCTCAACAACCTGGATCGAGCTTCGCCTCTGGTCGTAAAGATTACTTTTCGGATTACCAGGACGTCTTCCAGGATGCGTAAAGTAAAACAAGTAGGCGCGGTCGCCGCTTACAACCACATCCGGATGACCTCCTTTTACTTTATCATCAGGACCTTTTCCAGGCTCTTCAAGTAAATTTTTGGTCTGTCGAGTCCAGGTCAAACAGTCATCTGAATAATAGATTCCGAGACCCTGCCAGACATCAACGATCATCCAGTATCGGTTCTTCCAGTGAAAAACCTTTGGACCCTCGCCAGGACGCTCGCCCATCGCTTTGCCGCGATCCTGCCACTTATACAGGTCGGGACTGTCGGCATAGTATATCGATTTACGATCAACCTCGTTATTATACCACATGCGCCAAGTGCCGTTCGAAAGTCGAATTACGCAGGCATCGATTACTCTGTTGGAAGAAAGCTTCAGCGTGGACTCAAATTGCCAATCCAGTAAATTTTTGCTTGTAAGATGTATAATGTCACGTGGGTGTGACCAATCGGCGAATATTCCCGGTACGAAGGTCAAGTACATATGATAAGTCCCGTTATGCTCAATTACTTCCGGCGCCCAGTAGCTATACTCACCCTTGCCATACTTGATGTTTGCTGTATCCCGATATTTCCAGTTGGCGCCGGCATCTGACGACTCCGCAATACCGATTTTTGTACCGTGGACCCAGGTTACACCTGATGTTTCAGCTACGTTTGCTCGCCGGTTGGTGTAAAACATAAACCATTTTTCCTCGGTACGATTCCAGCAGAGCACAGGATCTGCTGCTCCATCGTGCACCGGATCGCGAAAAAGCGGCTTAGAAACTATCTTGCCCAGTGCTAACGGCCCCTCCGGCGCCAGTTCATTTGTCAGACGCGATTCAACCTGCACCAACTCCTGCATAACCAGATGCGCCATCATGCGGGCTCCTTCCTCATTGAAGTGTGTGCGATCATTCGGCACATTTGCTACTACTTTGTTGGCGGCGGCTCCAAGCTGCTCGTATAACCACCCGCTTGAAGCGTTGAGGTCAACCACATCCACGTTCTTCTCCGATGCCACGGCTTTCATTGCATTTGCATAAGGAAGTAAGCTGTTATTCAACTTGCCATTTGAGCTGTATGTCCTGCGTTGTACTGGTGTAACAAGGATAAGTTTCCCACCTTTTGCCCGTGCCTCATCAATATACAGCCGCAGATATTCCTTGAAATCGGTAGCGGCATCTGTTGATTCTGGTCTGTCCGGAGCGTGCGAATCATTATGGCCGAATTGAATCAATATAATGTCGGGCCTTGTCTCCAGCGTCTTACCCCAAAGGCCTTCCTTGATAAATGTTTTAGTACTCCTGCCGCTTTTGGCGAGGTTAATTACCTGGACTGTATCCTTGAAGTAGTCCTGGATGTATTGTCCCCAGCCACGGCAGGTATGTTCGAACGGATATTCACAGACAGTGGAATCACCAATTATTCCCAAACGCAACTGCGCCCCGGCCACATCCAATGTTGTAGTACAAACGAACAATAAGACCAGTAAAGTTAATCGGCTCATCAATGCGGTTCGTGATTTTACCATCTTCCTGAACTCCTTCAACTCTAATGTCCAAATTCTATTATTCGTATAACCAGCGCTCACGGCTTTAATGCCAAAAATGCTCCGCTCGCGCAACCGCTTAGGGCATACGCTTGAGTCCCTCCCAGCGTATATTCCATTTTCCATTGACCGGGAAGCCGGGCGATGGACGGTCGGGGCAGTCATCCCAACCCGCTGCCATCATCGCAACGGCTGTCAACAAGCCGCCGTTCCCCGGTAAATATAAGGGCAGCCGGGATGACTGGAAATTATGTCCGTTAGCAAGATACCGGTTTTTCGGTGATTTAATAAACAATGCATCGACCGCTTTCTCTGGCTCACCTAATCGAGCGGCAGTCATCGCTAACATCGGGTAATCCCAGCCCCACGTGCTCGCCCAATCCCATGTCTGTAGCACGTTCTCCAGTGTCCGTTTCATTGTGTTCGGATCGATTAGTGGTGTCTGAGGAACGAATCCGAGAGCAGCCACCATTGAAGGATGGTCTCGTTTGATCGTGTAGGGCGGCGTTTCTATTCCGGTATATATACCGCCTCGAATCGACGGACCAGAGACAAACCGCATTACCCTGTCCCATTTGACGTCACGTTCCTGGCCAAGCCGCTCTCGCCATTTCTGTGCGATTTCCAGCCCCCAATACCAGTAGGCCAGTTCGAAGGTGGGATTAAGGTTTCGTGCACGGTTACGCCCATAGCTTTCCTGCGCGGGTATCAGCGCAGGCCCCAGCACAAAACGTTGGCCGTTTTCATCCCAGACTGGATACGAAGCCATAAACTCTGCCGTCTCAAAGACAATCTGTCGGTATCTCTCCAGGATTTCACGACTTCCGTAAGCCCGGTAGCACAGTTCCGCGTAGTAAATCGGATGCGGCTGCTGCCAGATGAGGAATACGCCAACAGTACTCGGACTGTCACGTCCATCAGGTGAAGTCATTTTGGGCCAGCGCACGCCATCATAACCCTGGAGTTTCGCAGTAGCTCTCGCCATAGAGAGAATCGATTGGTACCAGGGTAGACTGCGCTCCAGTAGTTCCAAACGGTCCCACAGGGCGAAATGCACTCCGTGCCACCAGTGCATTTCAAGATGAAATTTTCCATACCAGCTGTTGCGAACCAATCCTGTCTCCTGTGGAGGCCGGGTTCCCGAACATTGGATGGCAGTCAGATACTGTGACAGCACCACCCTCCGCTCGAGTTCGGCGGCACGCGGATCGGTACACTCAGAAAAATCTACCGCACCACCGCTCATCCAAAACTGCTTCCAGTGTTCCCCGGCCTTTGCACGCACTGTCTGAAAATCGGGTAGTGGATCACTAATCTCTATTGGAGAAAAAGCAAATACAATCTCCAGAGGTTGACCGTCCCGGCTAAAGATATCATATTCATGTTGTGATTTAATCTTGATATTACCTCCCGATGACCACTTAACCCGTACATAGTAATGGTCGTCATCCAGTATCCGGGAAAAATCAGCTCCCCTGCGCTCGATTTGATGTTGCGTTGCATGGCTTTGCGGACGGTTCCAGTCCGCCGCATCGCCCCAGTTGGCTTTCCCGCATGGAAACGCCAGACAGACTTGCAGGAGTTCTTGCCGCAATAGTGATGATTCAACACGGACCGCAAGGATGTCACGTTCCGGATGACACACGGTCTGGACTTTAACCGTCTGGCCTTCGGTTTCAAATCTGCTCATCAGCAATCCCGTCCATAAATCCAGAATTTGCGAAGTATTAGTCAAATCATCTATACCAAACGACGAGCCGTCAGTTTTGGTAATCCGAAATCCGATTTGTCCGAGGTGCAGACGATGTGGATTTTCACGCAGCCAGGTTGCGGCCGGAGAATACGTGCTTGAGTTGTCTCTGTCCGAGGCATAGGGGACCTTGCGCCCTGCAACAGAATAGTCATCAAGAATATCTGCTAATTCATACTTATCCGGGTTTGGAAACGAGTGCCAGCCCCATTGAGATTGTGTGCCAAGCGCCATGCCTTGCTGATGGTAACCTGGAAATGTCTGAAGTCCCGTGATGTCAGCAGTAAAGGCAAACTCGCCGTTGCCAACACTGAGTGGTGTCAACGGATTAGACTTATTGAGAGTAATGTTA
>CAZWME010000124.1:0-9385 GCA_964634515.1 uncultured Pirellulales bacterium
ATGTGCACTATAAGGCCGCCCTGAATGCCGGTTGCTTCTAAAATTTGCCGGGCTTGTCGCTGATGCTGAGGTGTTGCCGCAAGCATGGAGCATGAAGTTGCCAACAGGCAGAGAATGATTATGAAGAGTTGACTTTTCTTTTTCATGGGCACTTACCTGTTAATTCAGTTGACAATGATTATACGGTCTCGGGCACGACGAAAGGCTTTCGGTAATTGCGCGAGAGGTATTGATTGGCTTGCTCGCTGAAATTGCCTACGAACCTTTCCGTTTTGGAATCCATATTCAGCCAGGGCCCAAGAATTCGCGGTGTCTTTTGTACGTCCACGACATTGAGTAAAATGTGTTCCTGAAAACGCTCGAAAGTATCCTGAAATTCTTTGTTTGATTTAGTCGATTCGATTACATCCTCCCGTGATGCGGTTTGTCCGAGTCTGTAAGAAATATTTCCCATGTGACATAAGGCGGTGGAACGATGGCCATCAAGGATGTCGGCGTTGAGGTCGCTGACTTTTCGGCTGCGGACGGCCTTGATAAAGTTCGCGTGGTGACCGCTGCCGCCGGTTACTTTGAACTGCCTTATCTTTTTACCGTTATAGTCGTATGCCCAGCCGCCGGAGAAGTAACCGTCTTCACATTCTATTGCCATATAAGCACGGGAATTTCGGTAGGTCGAATCCATGGCGGAGTCGCCCTTCTTGCGGGGCAGGTTGCGCATCTCGAAGATAATCGGAGCAGGTTTGTAATCCCAAATGGCAACCTGGGTATTCGGAGTTTCTCTGTCATCGTCCCAGAGAAATTTTCCTCCGAAACTCATCACCCGCGGTGCAAGCGAATTATAGCCTAAAATCCAGCGACAGAGGTCCATAAAATGTATGCCGTTGTTACCCAAGTCGCCGTTACCGTACAGCCATTGCCAGTGCCAGTCGTAATGCAGGTTCTTTCGCATTAGCGGCTTCATTGTGGCCGGGCCTGTCCAGAGGTTGTAGTCCACTGATTCAGGAATTGGCTGAGGGCCATTGACTTTGCCGATGCTTCCTCGGGGACTAAAGTAATAACATCGTGCCCTTAGAATCCTGCCGAGCTTGCCTGCCTTGATATAGTTACATGCCTCCCTTAGACCTTCATCGGAACGGCGCTGGGTGCCTACCTGTACTATTCGATTGTATTTTCTGGCCGCTTCGACCATCTTACGGCCTTCCCAGATATTGTAGGAGGCCGGCTTTTCGACATATACATCCTTGCCTGCCTGACAGGCCCAGATGGTGACAAGTGCATGCCAGTGATTGGGTGTGGCGGTGATAATGGCATCGATATTTTTGTCATCCAGGAGCTTGCGAACATCTACATAGGTATCGACCTTTTGGTTGCGTTCTTTGAACTTCTTTACTTCCCTGTCGATGAATATTGTATCCACATCGCATAGTGCTACTACGCGGACGCCCGGTATGTTACTAAAATATTTTATATGGTTGCTCCCCTGGCTTTTAAAACCGACAACAGCGACGCGGATATCATTATTGGCGCCGAGCACGCGGGAATAGGGCGCAAGAGCCGCGGCAGTTCCTCCGACGAGAGCACTTTTCATAAATGTACGGCGTGTGAAACTTTTCATAATCATTCTCCCAGCATTTGCGATTTCTAAATATTAATACCGACAAACCACATAGCATTACGTTATCATACTTATCTCCAAAAAGCAACTATTCTTACGCTTTAAGAGGTTCCGAGGTGGCTAATGAAACAGGCTATTTCCAGCAGCGTAAGCCCTGCTATATGTTTTTTATTTTCTATGGTCTTACCGCAGTTCCGTCGCTTCGGCGTACTGGTCTCCAGTAGCCGGGGTGCTCGGGGAGTGGAAATTTGGCGGCGAGCTTCTCATCGATATCGACACCCAGGCCGGGGGCTTCGTTTACGTACATATAGCCGTCTTTCATTGTGGGGTATCCGGGGAATACCTCTTTTGTTCTCTGGCTGAAGCGGACGCTTTCCTGAATGCCGAAGTTCGGAATCGCAAGGTCAAGATGTGCATTGGCGGCGTGGCCTACCGGAGAGACGTCGCCGGGGCCGTGCCATGCAGAGCGGACATTGAACCATTCACAAAGGGCGGCGAGCTTTCTGGCGACTGTGAGGCCGCCGATTTGCGAGATGTGAACGCGGATGAAATCGATAAGTCTCTCTGATACGAGGCCAACCCATTCATGGGGATTATTGAACAGCTCACCCATTGCAATCGGTGTGCTGGTCTGCTGCCTGAGCAGTTTGAAATATCCGTTGTCTTCAGGAGCGAAGGGATCCTCAATAAAGAACGGGTGGTATTGTTCCAGCTCTTTTACCAGGTTTATAGCCATGATGGGGGGGATTCGTTCGTGGATGTCATGGAGCAGCTCGACTTCGGCGCCACAGGTACTTCTTATATGCTCGAACATCTTGATAGTTGCTCGAACATAAGCTCCCGAGTCCATGTGTGAATCCGAGGGCAGGCCGAATTCAGCGTCCTTGAAGTGCGGTTTCTCAGATAAGTGCGGCGAGCCATAGCCACCGAGCTGAATCCGGATATGCCTGAAGTTTTCTTTCATGGCCCTGCGAACACTGCTTTCGAGCTGTTTGAGGTCCCGGCCGCTGCAATGGGTATAGCAATCAGCGGCAAAACGGCACTTGCCTCCGAGCAGTTGATAAACGGGCATATTCGCGCGTTTACCCTTTATGTCCCACAGGGCCTGGTCGAGGCCGCTCAGGGCGTTGTTTAGGACCGGGCCGTTGCGCCAATAGGAACTCGTATAAGCGTTCTGCCACATGTCCTCTATGTTGTCGGCGTCCCTGCCCTTTGCAAAGGGATTCAGGTATTTATCAACGGCGACGGCCACCGGTAAAGGCCGCTGATTGAAAGTGGCGCATCCCAAACCGTAAAGGCCCGGTTCAGAAGTTTCGACCTTGACTACGCATAGGCGTATTCTCTGCGGGGCTGTGAGAATGGCTTTTACGTTGGTGATTTTCAGAGGGGGAAGACCTTTGGTTGCCTTTGCGTATTCATTTGCGATAGCATCTTCGGTTTTTGAGGCCATTGCGAAAATACCCGTTGCTAATGACAATCCAGCACCCTTGATTAGATTACGTCGATTCATTTTTTACCTCCTTCTTCATTTATTTTTGCGCTGACAGGTTTGCGATGCCACCATGTTGCCAGTACCGAGCCGGAGACATTCATCCAGGGCCCGAAGATAGCCGGGGCCAATGCGGCAGGAGCACTTTTTAGGACGTTCATGGCAAGGCCAGAGGCCATACCGCCATTCTGCATGCCGACTTCGAATGCTACCGTCCGGCACGAAGTCTCATCCAGACGGGCGGCGCGGGCAAACCAGTAGCCCAGGATATAGCCGATGAAGTTGTGAATAATGGCCGCACCAATCAAAAATAATCCGACCGTCATCAAATCGTCCCTTGAGCGGGCCGTGATGATAGCGATGATGTAACAAATACCGGCCATGGATACGATAGGCAAAGCCTTGTCCATCCAGTTCTCAGGGCCTTTCAGCCAGACACTAATCACAAGCTTGGCCCAAGCTACGATGCCAATCAGAAGAAAGCCGACGATAAAGCCATCTTTCTGCAGCGAGGCATCTTCGTATGTGTAAACAGCCGCCGGCGCCCATAAAATCATACCAACAGCAATAAGAACGCTTGCGGTCCCAATGAATGCTAATACGCCCCCGCGATGGAAGCTCTTGTGCCGACTGTATAGAATGCGATTTGCTATCAAGCCGGCCACAATCGGGACGATAACCATATTGATGATTCCAAACATCATTTTCAGGAACTCAATTTCGATGAACTGCCCTGCCAGTTTGTCCATAAGGAAGGGTGTCAGAAGCGGCGAAACTAATGTCGAGCAGGCAGTCATCGTGACAGATAAAGCTACGTTACCACCGGCAAGATATGTCATCAGGTTGGAGGCGACCCCGCCGGGACAGGAGCCTATCAGAACAACACCGGCGGCTATCTCGGCCTTAAAGCCGAATATCTTAGCCAGTGCAAGGCCGGTCAGGGGCATCACTGTAAATTGCAGGATAAATCCGATAAATACGGGCCAGGGCATTTTGAATACCCTGCCGAAGTCCGCCAGGCACAAGGTCGTTCCCATGCCGAACATGATGATTTGAATCAAAGGGACAATCAGGATACCCAAATTGAATCCGAACCATGTCATGAAGGCCGTGGGGTAAATCATCGAGGCGGCCACGAACGCAAAGACCCAAACTGTAAAGGCGAAGCTTTTAAGAATGGGATGGCTCATAAAATACAGAGCCAATGAAGCGAAAAAGACAATGATAAACGGCCCGGTCTTAGCTCGATAGCCCAATGCAAGCAGAACAATAATAGTTAAAAGGCACAGCGGGAAAATAAATATGGTGGACTTACGGACAATCCTTGAGGCTTTCTTCATTTCTCGTTCGCTCCTTATTGTAATAGAGAAATTCTTGTCTTGAACATCATATAATCTATAAACGTCTCTTCTGCAACATTAAATTACCGACAATACACACTAACCTTACGGTGACTTATGGAGGTCTGGTGTTTCGATTATGACAGAGGCAGCGATTCGGGCAATTGGGACATTGATGGCCGAAAATGTTTGTCATTCACTTTGCTGTTGAAAGGTTATTCGTTCTGCTTTGTTTTTTTTTGTTCGAAATTCTTCTCGTTTCGGCATTTACTTCTTCGAGAAAAGCAAGCATATACGAGTGGAGTTCCCGGGTTTTGTCTTTAAGCTGTTGAGAGATATCCTCATCCTCGCTCGGACTTCCTGAGAGGTCGAACAGCTCCAGTTTGTTGCCCTGCCAGGTCTTGACAAGCTTGAATTTGCCGAGAATGAGCGCGGTTTGCGGTTTCCTCTGGACGGCGTGGTGGAACAGCAGAAAGGGGCGTCTTCGCCGCACATGCCCGGTGCCCTGGTTGAAGAGAACGTTAGTCATAGGGCCGCCATCGAGTGAATCAGGCAGGGCTTTTTTATATCCGGCAAGGTCGGCTATTGTCGGAAGAATGTCCAGGCCAGTTACCGGGATTTTACTTACGCTGCCAGGGTTGACACCGGGGCCGATCACAATAAACGGTACCCGCAGACCTCCTTCATACATCGATCCCTTGCCGTTGCGAAGGGGATGGTTGCGAGGAAGCTCGGCATCCGGCTGTCCGGGCATGGTGAGTCTGCCCCCATTGTCAGACATGAAGAAGATATAGGTGTTAGTCTGCAAGCCCAGAGCTTTGATCTTATCGATTACCCTACCAATCCCCAAATCCACATCGCCGGTCATTGCCGCGAACTCGGGCATGTTGTGTTTTCTTCCGCGCTTCCACTTGCGGCTTTTGTCAAGGGACTCCTGACGGTAGTAGATATCCAAGTGAACTGCATAATGGGACACCTGCACGAAAAACGGCTTGCCCCTTTGTGCTTGTCTTTCAATGAAATCACACGTGCGCCGTGTGATACCGAAAATCTTCTTAGGGTCGTCAACCGCCTTTGGGCCTCCCGTGCCTTTTGCTCCGCCTGTAAAGTTGCCCGTGTAGCCGTCAGAGACGTCATATCCCATTTCTTCGGGCGTCACGTTATCGAACCGGAAATCCCACTTTCCGAAATGGGCCGTCATATATTGGGGATTCGCCTGCTTGAGCATTTGTGGAATGGTCAGTTGCCTGCGGTATTCTTTTGGCCAGTTCTCCTGGTCTTTTTGATAGATGTGCCGGGCCGGGGTTTGGCCGATAAGGAGGCTGCGGCGCGTGGGACAGCAAAATGGTGCGGGCGAGTATCCCTGTGTGAAGCGCATTCCCATCTTCGCGAGACGTTCAATATGAGGGGTTTGATAGTAGTCGCTTCGTGTTCGTGTGTCTTTTGGGTCCATCAGCACGGATGAACCGACCCAACTCTGGTCGTCAGTCAAAATCACCACAAAATTCGGAGACTGTGGCCTGGTTTCTTTTGCGGTAAGCGTTCGTGTCATCATTGCTCCGCAGACAACAGTGCCGATTGATCTCAAGAAAGCACGTCGAGAAAAGTAGTATTTCATGTCTATTCCCCTATAGTGAGAGCAGATATCGCTTTTGCAGCGTTGGGCAATAACGAGGCCGTGCCAAACGAGCTGTCACAAGTCCCGAATTGATAAAGTCAAATCTGTTTAAGCCGCATTCAGGCTAAGGAGCAGAACGCCCCACACCGATGTCGTCAAAGAATACTATACCTGAACCGCCGGGTTGCAAATTATTTTTGTCGCCAAAGCCGATAGCGATGCTGTCAACATTCGTCAGGTTCACACCCTGATCTGCAAACTTCTGCAGTGGGATGACCCACTTTGTCCATGTGTCTGTCGTCGCCGCACCGGGGTCATCGTGGTACACCACCGCAGGCGTGCCTGCGCTGTTAGCCACAGCGATGTACATCGGTTCAGGATCGTTGCTCTCTATGCCTATGTCCTGCGATTGCCATTGCCCTGTGATCGTACCGGTCGTAATGACATCTGAGAACACGGCGGTGCAAGTTTCATCAGGATTGTTGCTGGATAGCGCCAATCCTATGAAGGCAACATTATTCATCTGCACGGTAGCGCTCGAGCCAAGATTCTGGTCATCAACAGGCACAAAATTGATTCCGTCCACCGAATGAGAGGCTGTCAACAAACCCGCAGCATCTCGCTCAAGTTTCACCCAGTGCGGGACCGCCAGGTTGTTATCAACAGAGTTTGTGCTTTCTCCGGCTGTTTCGGTTCGACGACGGAATCTGATGCCGCCATCAGGCCTTGAGAATACCATCGCGTATTTGGAATCCGGTTCAAGTGTCTCACGGATCATAACACCGGCCTTTGCGCTGCTTGATGTCTCAGTAACGCTTTCGACCTTCACTGCAATTGAGCCGGTTCCGGAAAGCTGCATGTAAACGTAATGGAAACTGTCGCTCGGGTCGGCAATGTTGTCGCTGCGAGCGGTCATCGTATAGGTGCCGACGGGGCCTTCCGTAAAGGTGCTTTGGGAGGCTGAAATCCCTCTGAACCACAGCGCCAGTTCTTCAGCACCACTGACGGTCCAATCCCGGAAAGAATCCAAAGTCATTGTCGCCTCAGAGTATTTCATGTCGTTGTCATAGATATACGGCATCGACTGAGAGCCGCCGTGAACGATAGTTTGCTCGGCAAAAGGAGGATCTAAATGACCAACGGTAGAACCGTTTATTGTTGGATTGTCGTATCCGTCCAGCCAGGCCAGATATATCCTGTTAGAAGCCGGCTCACCTTCATTAATGTCATTGTAGCTCTCCATATCGTCCACGACCAAGTATTGCAGCGTCGTAAAGTTCCAGGTGTCACCCTGCCATATTGAGGGGACCTCGGTGTCATTGACCTCATCAACCCGCCAATAGTAGGTCGTACCCAAATCGAGGTTCAACGGGCCATGGCTAGTCTGGGTTACTGTCGTGATGGGTGCAGTGCCGTCTATTACAGCCTGTTCTTCGGAGCTGAAGTACACATCATGCTTCGCTACTTCTCTTCCCGGATACCAGCCAAGGGA
The DNA here is from genome assembly GCA_964634515.1 of uncultured Pirellulales bacterium. Lineage (GTDB taxonomy): Bacteria > Planctomycetota > Phycisphaerae > Sedimentisphaerales > Anaerobacaceae > NIOZ-UU13. The sequence goes on from CAZWME010000124.1 coordinate 7,555, forward strand.
CAAATCCAAATTGACTTCGGCTGCTCCGGAAACGGGGCTGGGCACTCTTGCGTGGATGGGTATCTGGAAAAATCGCAGCTCGCTGAGGCCAAACTGGCTGAAGATGCCTCCCCAGTTGCTGTTGGCAGTAAGCCTGACATGTTTTGCAGCTACGCCGCCAAAATCTATCGTTATATCGTGTGCATAACCCGGCGCACCCGGCGCCCTGGGGAATTCGTGAGTAGTTCCCAGTGTTGCAAAATCAGTGCCGTTGGCTGAGTATTCAATGATTACTTCCTTGAATCCTAAGCCGATCAGTGACTCCAGACTGTCATTGGAATTCCACACCCACATTTCGTGAAGCTTGTAAGCCCTGTCAAACTCATATTCAATCCAGGTAGGCTGGGCTCCATCCCCGCTGCTTAGCCACATATTTCCCACACTATCGCTGCTGTGTAACAAGCCGCTGTCATCAAGACCCGAACCATTGATTGTATTCTCAGGGCCTTTGCCCTCTTCGCTGCTGGAGGCGGTGGCATTGATGTTCTCCACGGGATAAGCGAGCAGCTCGGCTGTGAAACTCCAGACATCACCTTTATTCACCGTGTTTGAGGCGTTGACGGCATCGACACGCCAGTAGTATTTCTGTTCAAATTCAAGACGCTCGGTGACAGCGTAGGTATTGGTATTTATGTTGCCCCTGAAAACCCTACCCGGGTCAACGGTCGTCGTAGCCTGCTCTACATCATCAAGAACAGTTCCAAAATATACATCGTTCGTGACAGCGCCGGTTCCGGGCTTCCATCCAAGGACGACATCCCGAGGCACATCTTTTTGTTCGTCGGCAGGATCAGGTTCAGAAGCCGAAGGGCCACCTATGCCCACTACCATAGTGGTTATCCCGTCAAAGGTCACTGACACAGTACCCTCCCCGCCGTAGCCAATGATTATGCCCTCGCTGATGAAAGCCTCGATGTCCGGCACCTGATTTCCGGCCAGGGTCAGCGTGCCCCCCGATATGTCTATCAAGGCGGTGTCCGGTACGCCGTCGTTTCCATATACGACTATACCTGGATTGCCACCAAGGTCAATAGTCCCACCGTTCAGATAGACTGTGCCGGTACCATCGAATCTATAAGCCATCTGTAATACAGTATCACAATGCAGGTAACCACCACTCATATTGATAGTGCCGTGACCATGCCGCCCATGTTCTATTTGGTCAGTAACATTGATTGTTGTCGTCTCGCCGCTGATATTAAGTATTCCTACTGCTTGTCCGCTGCCATCGTTCGACTTACGCCCGATACGCAGCTCACCGTTTATATTCAGTGATGCACCACCGGTTACCGTCAGCTCACCCTGGTAGTTAGCAGTGTAGCCAATTCTGAGTTGTCCGGTATTGGCATTGCCTCCATCAATGACCGGCCATGTAAGCGGAGTAGATGAATCTATAGCGGTGGTATCTCCGCTGGTGGGTACTGCACCGGACCAGTTGGCCGCATTGTACCAATCGCTACTTACTGTGCCCGTCCATTGAGCCGACAGGTTGTTAGTCAGGCCTACTACTAAAACAACAGAAACTAAACATATTGATTTCTTAAACATGTCAATCTCCTTCCTAATCATCTGTGTTTGTCTGCCCTGCTCGCCGGTATGAGGAGGAGATATGAGCTGGTTCGGCAAAACAGACCCCACTCGTCAATCATAAAACTGTCAGAATTTGTTATTCCTACTTCTTATAAAACTTTATCAGATTTGCCTCTTGATGTCAAGACAAAATTGACCAAGGCTATCGGCCGGGTGCGACCAGATATTCTGGCAGTTCTATGCAGCGCGTTTTCGTACATCC
>CAZWME010000125.1:0-9370 GCA_964634515.1 uncultured Pirellulales bacterium
ATGGCTGGACAGCAGTTACTTCCGATCTGCAACGAAGCGCCCAATTTGAGCACACTGTATTGGTTACCCAAAGCGGCGTGGACATTCTGACCTTACCTGAACAGCAGTCGCAGCCATTCTCGGGCCAAGACAACAAGAACCGTACGTGAGAAGAGAATTATGCAGGATTGATAGATGTGGTATGAAAATGATAAAAGGAAAAAAATCAATTGCTTTAGTGGATTACAAAATATGCAGCCCAAATAAATGTAATCCTGATGAAGGTATTTGTGCTGCCATAGAGGCATGCTCAAAGGCTGTTTTAGAACAAATAGACGGGGCTTTTGAGCCGCCAATAGTAGATCAAGATATGTGTTTAGGGTGTGGGAATTGTGTTGAGGCTTGCCCTTTAGATGCTATTCAAATAAAATACGATTTTTAAGGATTCAGTAATGGCAAAAATAATCGTTTCCATTGGAAGAGGGGAAACCGCGGGTACAGAATTTTTGAAAGGTAGGACATTATGAAACGAAGAACATTTCTTGGAATAAGTGCCGGCACGGCCGGAGGTCTCTGTTTGGCAGGCTGTGAAAGTCTGAACGCAATGCTGGGCGGCTCAAAGGTTCCATTTAAGATTTCCCTTGCCCAGTGGTCGTGGCACCGGAGGCTTCGCGGTCAACAGCAGCCGAAGATGGATAATCTCGACTTCGCCGTGAATGCCCGGAAATTCGGCGTCGAGGCGGTTGAGTACGTCAATCAGTTCTTTAAGAACAAGGCTCAAGACACTACGTACCTGGCCGAGATGAAAAAACGCGCAAAAGACAACGGCGTCGAGTCCGTATTGATTATGTGCGACGGCGAAGGCAACCTCGGCGACCCGGATTCGCAGAGACGCACCCAAGCGGTCGAAAACCACTACAAGTGGCTCGAAGCGGCCAAGTATCTCGGCTGTCACTCGATACGCGTCAACGCCGGCTCCCGTGGAACATACGACGAACAGCTCGCACTGGCCGCCGACGGACTGCAGCGTCTCAGCGTAAAAGCCGTCGAATATAAGCTCAATGTAATCGTTGAAAACCACGGCGGCCTGTCATCCAACAGCCAGTGGCTTACCAGCGTCATCAAAAAGGTCGGCCTGCCCAATTGCGGGACACTGCCCGACTTCGGTAACTTCCCGCCGGAAGCAGATAAATATAAATCCGTCGAAATGCTGATGACCTACGCAAAAGGAGTCAGCGCCAAGAGCTATGACTTCGACGAACAAGGCGATGAGACTACGATTGATTTCTACCGTATGATGAAGATTGTCGTTGATTCCGGCTACAAAGGCTATGTCGATATCGAATACGAAGGCAACAGACTCAGCGAAGACGATGGTATCATAGCTACAAAAAAACTGCTGGAAAAGATTCAACAACAGATGATGAATACGTGAGACAAAACCGTCATCGGCGGTGTTGTTGATTTACTCCAGCTTCGAGTATAAAGTATGATTGTCGGTGTACTAACAGCTCATCTTTCTCTGCAGGGAATAATCTCGCTAAAGGGAAAGCGAAGCATAATCAAGAGCTTAATCGGCAGGCTCAAAAGCCGGTTCAATATCTCGATTTCAGAAGTTAACCACCAGGACAGTAAGTCCCTCGCCGTCATCGGTATATCAATAGTCGGCAACGACTCTCACTTCATAGATCAGCAGTTCGACGCCGTAATTCATTTTATGCGCAATGACGGCCGCTTCTATCTGAGCCAAATCGAGCGGGAAACTTTCTCGTAAAAATCAGCGTCTTGTAAACTTATCAAATACCGTAATGACCGGCAGGGCATTGCCTTCGTCATCGAACATGCCTCTTCTGCGAAGGCCTCCCATGACAGCCGGCTCCCACCAGAAGACGCCCTTGCCTCTGTTGTATGGAGTGTTAAGAACAATCCGATTTACCTCTTCCAAAAACTGCCTCTGGCCCTCAGGGGTCTCCGGGAAAGGTGCTTTCTTATTTTTGTATTCGGCCGGCCTCCAGTTATAAGCAACTTCCACGAGAATAATGTCCTTCTTGTATTCATTGGCCATGAATATCATATTTTCCCTAAGCTCAAGCAAGTTGCCGTGCCACCACGGGTAATAGGATTGTCCGATGATATCGTAGTCAACGCCATAAGAATGCCACTTGTCAAAGAAGGCCTTTGTCCGGCTCTTACTGCCGCCTTTATCGATATGCACCATAATCAGGGGACGTTTACCGTTGCCCCGTCCGGCATCGACGCCGTTAATCCCCGCCTTCATAAGCTCTGCGAAATTGTCCCAGTTGCCGGACAGCTTGCCATCCGGCCAAAGCATGCCGTTGGATATTTCGTTACCAGGCTGGACCATATCCGGCAGAACACCGGCCTGCTTAAATGCGACGATTGTATCGTGGGTATATTCGAACACCGCCTGCACCAGCTCGTCATGAGACTTATCCGCCCAGGCCTTGGGGATATATTGCTTACCCGGATCAGCCCATGTATCGGAGTAGTGGTAATTCAGCAAGAACTTAAAACCAAGTTTCTTGGCCTCCTGAGCCAGGGCAATAGTATATTCAAGATTGTTCGGCAGGCGCGTGGGTGTATGGAAAAGCCGCAGCCGAATCCAATTGTAGCCGTGCTCTTTAAATATCGCAAGGCCCGGCTTTTCTTCGCCATTGTCCTTGAACACAGTCCCTCTGTCCTCGGCCTGTTTAAGAAAGGAAAGGTCCGCACCGATGGCGTAATCTGACGCCTGAGCAAATCCGAAAATACAGGACTGCACCGTAAACCAGAATATCACTATTACAGACAGCGAAACCTTATTAAATATATTTTCACTTTTCATTTAGTTGCCGTCCTTTTCATTATTGTCACTGCATCTCGATACTTAAATATTCACATTTGAAATCAGATAGAATTACAGAATCCTGTCGACGATATATCTTGCACCGATAAATATATCCACCGCCATTGCCGCACAAAGCACAAGCTGCCGCAGCAGATGCATTCGTAATTTCGCACGTATCATAAAGAAAATCATCGCCGCCACAATCGCACCGAGAACATACATTTTACCGGCTTCGGTAAAGAGTTTTGCATATTCCGCCCCCAAACCTAAAAATGTCTGAAAGTATTTCGATGCCAGCAGTAACGTTGCGATGGCAAGTGCGGCCATAATCGCCGCAGTCACCAGTATCCACCCGCGGTCGGCAAAGCCGGCTGAGGCAAGACCCTGCATACCTTCGCCTATAAGCACAGAACAGCACAAAACAGGAATCGCAAGCCAGATTACAGGGCTTACCTCATAGAAAGACCCGCAAAAACCTAAAGTTATCCCGACAGCAATAATTAAAATCACGCTGTACCGCCGGGCCGCCAGCATCATACAAAAACCAATAACCAGAGCCGCTATCGGAATATGATAGAAGCCAATCAGAGTCAGGTTTTGTTTGGCCGTGACAAGAGGGGCAAATAAGCCCGTCAAATCAGCCGGATGCAGCCGGGCCTGTGTTGAAACTGAGAATAACCGGTAGTAAGTGGACGCCTGAAAGAAAAGCACTATCGCCAGAAACGGCAGAAATACAAACAGAATCCTTAACCATCGCCACTTCTCTTTGAAACCAAAAGCGGCCGGGCAAAACAACCATGGTATCGCTGACACCAAAAGACTGGTCGTAGTGTGAAATTTAGCTAATCCGAGTATGAATGGTCCGAAACCGTAAATAGCTCCTGCAAAAAACGACTCAGCAAATCCGGCCACCCAGCGCCTGCTCAGCACATAACAACCTAAAGAAGCCAAACAAACATTCACAACTAAAAGGTATCGCCACCTGTCGAATTTGCTTAAATAAGGCCAATATAAATGCCCGGCGAAAACCATATATATTATCCCCGCCGTAAAGAACCTGATTAAACTGCTCCTTTTTATACTCATTCTTTCGCAGACGTAGAAAAACGCAAAATTAACACGCAACGTGCATAAATAAAACTATAAAAGTCAAACTCAGGTGATTAAGACCCTGACAAAATCAGGATTAGAGTTCGACCTTTGTTTCTGTTTTTTTGGCGGCATCCGGCTTTACTTCCACAATATCTATCGTCCTCGTAGCCTTGGGACGCGCCGTTTTTGGGCACTCGCCGGTCCAGCAATAAAGACATAGGTCCTCTTTTGGCCGACCGACAGCCTCAACCATATCATCGACGGTCTGATATCGAAGCGTCGTAACGCCTAAATCCATGGCAATCCATTCGACCATTCTTTTGTATTTTTCGGAATTTTCGTCCAGATATTCAGACACATCATCCACATCGTGACCTTCCAGAGACTTAATTGCTTTGCGGGCGGCAAGCTCATGGATTGAGCGTGTGGAAAGATTGAACCTGCACGGATACATCAGCGGCGGACAGGCGGGCCTTACGTGTATCTGTTTGGCGCCGCAATCCCAGAGCTTTTTTATTGCGAAGTTCTTAAGCTGCGTTCCCCTGACGATGGAATCTTCACATACGACTATACTGTTATCTTTTATTACCTCTTTAATGGGGATAAGTTTCATCTTCGCGATAAGGTCGCGTGTCTGCTGCGAAGGCGGCGTATAACTTCTGCCGTATCCAGGCGTGTATTTAACAAGCGGGCGTCTGAAGGGTTTGCCTGATTCCATCGCATATCCCAGCCCGTGCGCAAATCCGGAATCCGGAACCCCCGAGACCACATCAACCTCAATATCCTTATCACGTTTTGCAAGGCAGCGCCCGCATTTTTCCCTGACTATCTCAGTGTTTATTCCTTCATAGTTTGACGCTGGAAAACCAGTATATATCCAGAAAAACGTGCAAATCTGATTTATATTTCCCCTGCCGGGGCTCTTCTGAACTATGCCTTCTTCATTTATCAGAATTACCTCCCCCGGCTCAATGTTTTTCACAACATCGAATCCGTTATTCGGAAAGGCGCTGGTCTCGGCAGTAACCGCCCATGCATCCGGCCGCTTGCCAATAATTAGAGGCGTATATCCAAGCCTGTCTCTTGCAGCATATATCCCGTCTTTATGCAGCAATAACAATGAGCAGGAGCCCTCGATAACCTCGAACATCTTCTCGATGCCGTTTATCAAATCCCTTCCCTGGTTGATTAATTTTGCTATAAGCTCCGTAGTATTAACCGATCTTTTGCTTACTTCGCTGAAAGATATTCCTTCCTTCAACAGTTTGGCCGCCAGCTTGTCGGCATTTTCTACGAATCCGCTGGTGACTATACAAAACGGCCCAAATTTTGAATTCAGATAAATAGGCTGTTCCTCATAGTCGCTGATAACGCCAATGCCTTTGTTGCCGTTAATATTTTCATAATCATCAAAGAATTTTGACTTAAACTGGCTCTGGCTAAGGCTGTGTATCTGACGGGTGAAACCATCTCCAAGCACCGCTATGCCTCCGTACTCGGTCCCAAGATGTGAATGATAATCGGTACTGTAGAAAAGTGTTTCTGCGCAATTCTTCTTCGAGACTACTCCAAAAATACCACTCATTTTTTTACCTCCTGTGTAAAGATGTACGCGGTTTATATAGTGCTCACAGTTGAAATTTCCCATTAATTCGCGGGAAAGTAATTTTACAACAACGAATTACAATCCCACTCGCGGGAATTTATTACCCTGAAGGGTATAATTTAGAATGTTTAACAAAACTGTTAATACCCTCGATTCGGACATTGTATCATATTCGCATCATTACTGCGAACAGCTATTTGAGGACTACCTTGCCGGTGCCGGAAGTAACCCGGCCAATCTTATAGACATGCTCTCCGTATTTTGTCAGTTTCCTTGTTATCGATTCGGCGAAATCTTCCGCCACTATCAGCACAAATCCTATCCCCATATTAAAGACCCTGAACATTTCCCCCTCTTCGACCGGGCCGGTCTTCTGCAGAAAGGTAAATATCTTCGGCACCTGCCAGCTCGATTTTTTTATTGCAGCATCACAGTCCTTCGGCAGCACTCGAGGTATATTCCCCATCAGACCGCCGCCGGTTATATGTGCCATCCCGTGCACTACTCTTTTGACCTTGTATCGCGAAAGCAATTTTATAATCGGCCGAACATAAATTCTTGTCGGCTCCAGAAGTACATCGCCAAGTGCGGCGCCGTCGAGCCCATCAGGACAATCGGTCACTTTGAGCTTCGCCTGCTTAAAGCAAATATTGCGGGCCAATGTATAACCGTTACTGTGCAGTCCGCTTGATGCAAGGCCCAGAATCACATCACCCTTTTGTATGATTTCGCCTGTAATTATTTTCTTTCGCTCGACAACACCCACGGCAAAGCCAGCCATATCGAAATCACCAGCCGAATAAGTGTCCGGCATTTCCGCGGTTTCTCCGCCTATCAACGCGCAGTTGCATTCCCGGCAGCCTCTCGCTACGCCTTTTACAAGCTCAGCGACTATTTCAGGCTCCAGCTTGTGAACCCCCAGATAGTCGAGAAAGAACAACGGCTCGGCGCCCTGTACGAGCATATCATTAACGTTCATCGCAACAAGGTCGATGCCCACTGTATCGAACCTCTTGGCCTTCTCGGCCAACTGGACCTTACTGCCCACGCCGTCAGTGCAGGCAACAAGAACAGGGTTCTTGTAATTTCTTTTGAAGAGCCGCTCGTCATAATCGAGCCGAAACATCCCCGCAAAGGCATTGTGTGACTGGATAACCCGCGGTCCGAATGTGCTGGCTACCGCCGAAGAAATCTGATTAACCATTTCCTCCCCGGCATCTATACTCACACCGGACTGTTCATAGGTTATGTATTTGCTCATCTTTTGCCGTTTTTGGTTTGCAAAAATCCGAGAATCCGAACATATGCTACTGTTCGTGCCCGAACATATGCATCTAATAACAATCCATTGTAAATTTATTGACTGCAATATCAATAGGTATTCTGTATTTGCCGCTCCAGCAGGCCGTACAGTAGTGGTCGTCCGGCAATTTCGCACACTCAAGCAATCCTTCAAGCGACACATAGCCGACACTGTCAACTTCAAGGAATTCCGTGATTTGTCCTAAATCACGATTGTTTGCCAGCAGCTCCTCTTTGGTTGGAAAATCAATACCGTAAAAACAGGGAAACCTGATCGGCGGACAGCTCACTCGCATGTGAATCTCTTTAGCACCGGCCTGGCGCATCGCCCTGATCTTGCCGCGGGTTGTCGTGCCTCGGACAATTGAGTCGTCCACTACCACAATCCGCTTTCCATCTACAACTTCTTTAATCACAGCCAGCTTGAGCTTGACTTCCAGCTCTCTTAATTTCTGTTCCGGCGAGATAAAAGTCCTGCCTACATAATGGCTTCTGACTAATCCCATATCGAAAGGTATTTTACTTTGCTCTGCATACCCAATCGCCGCTGATGTCCCCGAGTCCGGCACGGGTATCACCACGTCGGCATCAATTGGATGTTCTTTTGCCAGTTGCCTGCCGAGATTTTTTCTGAACTCGTAAACATTTTCACCGAAAAAGGTGCTGTTTTGTTTGGCAAAATAGATGTGCTCGAATATGCAGTGGGCCGGCGTGACAGTGCCCGGCTTAACGAAGAAACTGCTGTGCAGCCCGTCTTTATCCAACCGAACGATTTCACCCGGCTCAACTTCACGAATAAACTTTGCTTTGACGACATCAAAGGCGCACGTCTCACTGGCAACCACGTAAGCACCCTTGTCAGTCTGGCCTATAGATAAAGGCCTGATTCCGTAAGGGTCCCGCGCCGCTTCAATACGATCGGCAAATAAGAACAGCAGACTATATGCGCCCTGAAGATGGTTCAATACGTGTCCCAAATAGTCGGGATTACCGGAATGGGTCGGCTTGGCGAGTAAATGAATAATTACCTCTGTATCGTTAGTGGACTTAAAGATACTGCCATGAGCCTCATATTCATCCCGCAGCAATTGTGCATTTATAAGATTGCCGTTATGCGCCACCGCTACCTGTCCGCGGGAGTACTCGGCCAAAAGCGGCTGACAATTCACGGCCGTGCTTGAGCCTGTCGTTGAATATCGAACATGACCGATTGCTATCGGATTAGCAAGCTTTTCTAAAATGCCCCTGCCTGAACGAAATACCCTCCTGACCATGCCCATTTCCGCATAGCATTGAATCACTTCACCATTACTGGAGGCGATTCCCGCCGATTCCTGCCCCCGGTGCTGAAGACTGTGCAGGCCGAAATAAGTCTTGTGGACCGCTTCCGGATCACCAAAAATGCCAAAAAGACCGCAGTTTTCTTTTTTATCTGAAGCCATAAAAGGATTGTCAATTGTCAGGCATGAATTGTCAATTGAAAACCGTTGAATGAATTGCTTTTTTAACTCACTCGACTAAATTTTCTATTTTTTCTCCCATCACCCAAAATTTAATCGGCCTTGGCCGGATACATGAATTCTGGTATTCGGTGAATCTTGCCCTCGGCGTTAACATGAGCCAAAACGGTCGAGCCCTCAGCAAGAACCTCACCATCACTGCTGCGGGTGAGTCTGTAGCTGTGCTCAACTTTACCGGCAGTAACTGCTGAGCAATGTGTTTCCAGTTGCAGCTCCTGGTCATACATCGCAGGCCGGCGGTATTTTATACACAACCTGGCTACTACGAATAATACTCCTGCCTGTTCGAGGTCTTTGTATGCAATCCCGTTGGCCCGCAACAGCTCCGTTCGCCCCATTTCAAACCAAACAGGATAGACACTATGGTGAACCACCCCGCCCCTGTCGGTTTCGGCATACCGCGGTACAATAGCTATCGTGTGGCTCTGAACAGTCATTCGTTCCGGAAAATCCATCTTAAATCCTGCTATACTATAAATTCATCCAGTGTTTTTCTATCTCTTCCAATGTCTTGCCCTTGGTCTCCGGCAAGAACCGCCAGACAAAAGCAACCAGAACAACGCAGAAAATCCCATACACCCAGAACGGAAAGGCATGATGAAACTTATCGAGCAGCCAGGTATTTTCGTCCATCATAGGAAACGTCTGAGATACAAAGTAATTCGCCACCCACAGACACACCGTGGCAATGGCCATCGCCCGTCCGCGGATACGCGTCGGGAATATCTCCGACAGAATTACCCACGTTACAGGCCCGACCGAAAGCGCAAAGCAGGCTATATAACCAAGTATGAACAGAAGAACCCACAAATCCGTTTTTTGTAAGTATGCCATCAAGCCCATCCCTAACAGCGAAAGCCCCATACCCGCCGAACCTATAATCATCAAAGGCTTTCGGCCCACTTTATCCACCGTCCAGATGGCTATAATAGTAAAGCTCAGGTTCACAACACCAACCACTACGGTTTGAAGAAGAGCGGCATTAGTTTCAGAGCCCATCTTCTTGAAAATCTCAGTCCCGAA
>CAZWME010000126.1:0-4269 GCA_964634515.1 uncultured Pirellulales bacterium
CATGGGCGGCGGCATGATGGGCGGCATGGGCGGCATGGGCGGCCAGGGCGGCTATATGCAGGCACAGAGTCTTGTGCAGCTTATTCAGGAGACCATCGAGCCGGATAGCTGGTTTGATCTCAGTGACACGGGTGAGGGAACTATAATGACTTACCCGATGCAGTCGCCAAGGAAACTTGCCGTGATGCAGACCCACGAAGTTCATGTGGAAATAGAAAAGCTATTGAATGCGATGCGTGAATCGCTTGGAAATCAGATTTCCGTCGAGGCCGTATTCCTTGTGGTAAGCGAGAATTACCTCGAAGATATTGGGCTGGATGTAGATTTTTCGGTTAACCTTGGCAGTAAATGGGGTCAGCTTACTTTCGAGCAAGGCTCTGCAGATGCCACGTTAGCGGATACCTCGACAAAGGTAGGCGGTAGCCTGGGTGGTATTGCAACATCAGCTACGATTGGCGGAGGTTATGGTTCTATACTTGACGATTTGCAGGTTTCGTTCCTTCTTCGAGCGGTTCAGGCTCATACGGACTCCAAGGCTTTAGTTGCTCCGAAAAATACAGTATTGAGCGGAGAGTCGTCGGCGTTCTCTGTTTCAGATATTATTACATATGCACTACCGCCTAATACTCAAACCACCACAACGGGGACCGGTGTTGGTACCGCTGCTGTACAGGGCGGTGCACAACAACAGATAGGCTATATATCAGTCGGTAGTATGCTCAGTATTACTCCGACTATTTCTCATGATAAGAAGTACGTATTACTGAATATAGTTACTACCCTGACGGACCTGCTCAGATTGAGAACGCATCAGGTTGAACAGGTCGTAACAACAGGCACGGCAATATCGACCGAGGAATACGCAGTAACTGTTCCCGAGACGGAAACGTCGAGTGTCATGACTCGCGTGAGCATACCCGACGGCGGGACATTGCTGTTAGGCGGACAGAAGATAACATCAGAAATTGAAAAGGAAGCGGGTGTCCCGGTATTGAGCAAGATACCTGTCATTGGCAGATTGTTTAGTAACCGCAGCGTAATAAAAGACCATAAGGTATTGCTGATATTGGTAAAACCGGTCATCATGCTGCAGGAGGAAGAGGAAGCTGAGGCCATTGCCGGAATGGAAAGCGAATTTTGACCTTTGTAGCGGTTGCAGGGGTTTTTGCGTTTGTTCCACATTTTCGCAGGGCCTGATTTATAAAATATTTGTTCGTGGAGTACCTTGCTGAAAAAACGTTACATTTGACATAAACAGCGGCACTTAACTATTGCCTTAGCTGATTAATTTTCCAAAGTACTTACAGTTTAAGGAATGATAAACGAAATAATGAAGCAGCACATTTTGATTAGCGCATTGATTTTGTTGTCCATAGCAGGTTTTGTATGGGCAGAAAATTTACCGGGTTTAGGGTTTTACTACTCATCTGAGAATGATTTCGCGGCTTATAAGCAGGGCGAACTGATTGTTCGTTTTGCAGACGTGGATGCAGCTTCGAAGTTGGCGGATGGTCCATTGTTAATGGGGCCGTTGACAACTAAGGCTGTAAAAGGAACAATTTCAGATTATATCCTTACCGGGGCAGAGATAGACAGGGAATATGATGAGGTTACGCCGGGCCTTGCTGTTGTAAAACTGCCTGAAGGCACGACGGTTACCGAGGCCTCTATCCTGTTCAACCAGTCGGCTAACGTTTTATACGCTGAGCCGAACTATAAGTATAAGTTGTTTGTCGTTCCCAACGACCCTATGTTTTCCGATTTGTGGGGATTTGATAACACCGGGCAAACCGGTGGAATTGAAGATGCCGATATTGACGCACCAGAGGCATGGGACCTTGAGACCGGCAGTTCACAGATGATTATAGCAGTTGCCGATACAGGCATTGACTATACACATCCTGACCTGGCGGATAATATTTGGGTTAACAACCAGGAACTCCGCGGCGATCCGGATGTTGACGATGATGGTAACGGTTATATAGACGATATTTACGGTTATGATTTTGCCGGTGCCGTTGCGGCCGATCCGGCTGATGCTGACAGCGATCCGATTGACACTCACTTTCACGGTACTCATGTAGCGGGAATCATCGGCGCAGTTGGTGATAATAGTGTGGGTGTCGTTGGCGTTTGCTGGAATGTCAAGCTGATGGCATTGAAAGTCTTCGCTGACGATTATCGTGTAGAGCCGGAAGTTTTTACCAGTGATGCGGTTGAGGCAATTCAATATGCCGTTGATAACGGTGCTAACATTGTCAACGCCTCCTGGGGCGGTGATTATTTTTCACAGTCCCTTTATGATGCCATCAAAGAAGCCGGAGATGCAGGGGTGCTTTTCGTTGCTGCGGCAGGTAACGATTATGGCAGCGATAATGACGTGGTTCCTGTCTATCCTGCGAGTTTTGACCTGGATAATATCATTTCTGTAATGTCATCGGATCCAAACGACCAGATGTCGGATTTCTCCAACTTTGGAGCGACATCGGTTGATATTGCCGAGCCCGGAACCGATATCCTGAGTACAGTTCCGACTACTCAAAATTTTGCGATGCTCGTTTTTGGCGTGTCGACGAATTATGCCACTCTAAGCGGAACATCGTTATCCGCACCATGTGCGTCTGGTGCCTGTGCTCTGATTTGGTCCCAGTACCCGACACTGGCACACTTAACTGTAAAGGGCATTCTACTGAAGGCGGTTGACCCGATATTCACATCACCCCGACTTAATCTTTCGGGTGGACGGATTAATATTCATAAGGTATTAACATTAATCCCACAGGGAAAAGCAGGAAAAGTTCTTAACAGTAAGCATGATCACACGGATCCTTCCAATCTTTATCCTACCATCCAGAAGGCTATTGATGATGCCAATGACGGTGATATTCTGATTGCAGAGTCCAAGTCGCTTTTCCTGGAGATTATTGACTTTAAGGGTAAGGCTATAACGCTTCGCAGCGGTGATATTACGAATCCAGATGATCCGAGCATCAGTCCTGAAGACACGATGATTTTAGGCGTATTGAACGAGGATTCTGTAGTAACATTCCAGAATAATGAAGGTCCCGATACGGTTATAAAAGGCTTTATTATAAGTTGGGGCAGTGCCAATTACGGCGGCGGTATTAGGTGCTTCAGGGCATCACCGACAATTACCGACTGTATTATCAACAATAATTTCGCGGATTATTATGGTGCCGGTATCGATTGTGTTGAGAGTTCACCGACAATCAAAAACTGTACTATAATCGACAACCGCACAGCGACAAACTCTGGTATAGGCGGCGGAGTGAATTGTGAAGATTCATCTCCTGCAATTATCGATTGTATTATAAGCAGTAATTTCGCTAATAACGTCGGTGGCGGTATAGCATGTTATAACTCGGACCCGACTATCATAAATTGTGTAATTGCAAACAATTCAGCAATTCATAAGAGCGGCGGAATCGATTTGGAATACTCATCACCGACGATTACAAATTGCACAATTGTCGTTGACGAACCCAATGCACCAAAAGACGGTGGTATCTCTGCCCTTCATGATTCTTCGCCTGTAATTACCAACTGTATCCTGTGGGGTAACGGTGACGATTTGTACAACTGCTCGGCGGCATACTCCTGCATTGAGGATAACGACAGGGGTATAGGCAACATTCATTCAGATCCTCTCTTTACGACAGGCCCATTGGGTAAGTACTATCTCAATCAAACTGAGGCCGGACAACTCGGCAGTGACAGCCCCTGTGTGGATGCGGGTGATCCGGATACGGATGTTAGTCTTCAGATAGACAGCTATACAACCAGGACGGATGGAGAGACCGATGCAGGTATAATCGATATAGGTGCACATTTTGCTGCTTTACCGGCCAGACTTGTACAGTTGAATGTTACTGTTGTAGATGCAAATGAGCCCGTTGACCCGAACCTGGCCAGGGGCCGTGTCGAGCCGGGAAGCGGTGCTTATCGTCAGTACGAAGTCGTGCAGCTCGAAGCATATCCTGATGAGGGTTATCGAGTCAAGGCGTGGACTGGAACCGATGATGACTCAACTACGAGTGCCAGTAAAAAAGTTACTATGGTTGCCGATACAAATGTAACGATTGAATTTGAGGAGGTTCCTCTTTATCAATTACATACCGAAATTATCGGTGGTCGTGGAACAATATCACCCTATCACAGGAGAGGTGAATATTATCCCGATGGCACAGTGGTAACGCTTATCGCAGCACCTGACCGTAGTGGCAGGTTCTTCGTCTTTAGGAAAAATTT
>CAZWME010000126.1:4279-9239 GCA_964634515.1 uncultured Pirellulales bacterium
GACCGGACCTACATTGTTGACCGATGGACCGGGACGGATGATGATACATCATGGTCTAATACAAATACTGTAATGATGGACTCCGATAAGGACGTTACAATACTGTTCCGACAACCGAAGAGTCTGCATGTGCCCGGACAATATCAAACCATTGGTTCGGCAATCAAAGCCGCATACACCCACGGTGATAAAGTCGTAGTATCGGCTGGCACTTACACTTCTTTAGGCGGTTTTGATTTTCAGGGTAAGGCGATTACCATTGCCAGCGAACATCCGGATGACCCCAGATCTGTAGCTGAGACAATTATACAAACTTACGGCGGTCCTGCTTTTATCTTCCAAAGTGGTGAAGGCCACGACTCCGTCGTTGATGGTTTCACAATTAGAGGCCAGGGCAGTGAGCAACCTCTGTTAGTATTCGGTCGTATGCCACTTGTCGATGGCGTGGGGACACCCGGCGAGCCTGCTCTGGGTGGGGCAATAACCTGTCTTAACGGCAGCAGTCCGACTTTGTCTAATCTGGTCATCGAAGACGTTGTCGCCCAAGGTTCAAACGGTGAGAACAACGCTTTTATCTATGACCCTCCCGAGGATCCTCCAGATGTACTGGATCCGCTCGATCCGCTCGATCCATTGCCTCCACCGGATGTACCGGACCCGAACGATCCGAACCAATGGGCACCTGCAGATCCGAACAGGCCAGAAGCGCCTACTGACCCGAATGCGCCGGTAGATGGTTTGCCCGGCGCCGATGGCGAACCTGGTGCGCCCGGTGAGCCTGGTATGAATGGTCTTGACGGTATGGCCGGTTTGCCCGGTGGTGATGGTGGTCTCTCCCATGGAGGCGCGATGTATTTCGATGCCGATAGTTCTCCAATCATTCTGAATTGCACAATTGTCAACTGTATGGCCATCGGCGGCGATGGCGGTTATGGTGGGGCAGGTCAGGACGGTCAGGGTGGTCAGGATGGTCAGGCCGGCCAGCCAGGTCAGCCCGGCCAGGACGGAGGCGAGGGCTTGAACGACGGGGTGCAGGGAGCAGGCGGTAACGGCGGAGTAGGTGGTGACGGCGGCATGGGCGGCAACGGTGGTAGAGCCGGCGACGGCGGAAAAGGCGGCGAGGGCGGCGAAGCTTTAGGCGGAGCGATATATTTTGGCCCCAATTGCCGTCCGACGATACGATTTTGTAAAATTTTGAACTGCTCCACTCGGCAGGGACTGGGTAACTACGGCGGTGATGGTGGCAACGGCGGTAATGCCGGCATTGGTGCAGCATTTGCCGACGGTGGTGACGGCGGCGGCGGTGAGACCGACGGCGCAGCCGGAGAGCCAGGCGTTGATGGCGGTGGCGGCACCGGCGGTGACGGTGGTTTCGGCGGCGACATGGGTGTAAACGGCAGAAGGTCTTGGGCAGGTGCCATATACTACGGAGAAAACTGCGAGGTTGACATCTCGGATACCATAATTAATGACTGCTCTGCCGACACGATTGTTCTGTTTTATACTTATGGTGGCGGTGACGGCGGTGACGGCGGCACTGGCGGCGACGGCGAAGGAGATGCCACAGCCGGTGACGGCGGCATAGGCGGCGACGGCGGCTCAGGCGGTCCGCCTCCAACAATTATCCCTGAAGAAGAGGATGATGCCGCACAAGACGAAGAAGATCCAAATAACGCACCAAATTTAGGTCCCGGCGAGGGAGGCGTTGGAGGTGAAGGTGGCGAAGGCGGAGCAGCCGGCGCAGATGGCTTCGACGGTATGACAATGATCAGTTACACGCCGAGCTACGGAGGCGCTAATTACTATGAAATCGATTGTAAAGTCAAAATTACCGACACCACGATAAGCAACAACGCTTCAAGGCAAGTTGACGGCACCGGCCAGGACGGCGGCGCCGAATTTTATGAGAGCGGATGCGAGACTATACTCAATCGGTGTGAATTAATAGGCAATCTGGCCGGCTCCAGTGGAAGTGGAGGAGCTCAGTACTTTAGCGTTTTATGCTCGGCGGAGATTATTGACTGCAACTATGTCGATAACTCTTCCGGAGATGACGGAGGTGCATTGTACTGGCCGTCCGATTGCTCAATCGATATCAAGGAAACAGACTTCATCGGCAATTCTACTATTGATACTTTCAGCTCCGGAGGTGCCATATACGGTGGTGGCATATGGGACAGGGATTCAGGACTGTGGAACAACGACAGCAAGATAACAATCGATAACAGTTACTTTAGTAATAATGAATCAGTCTTCGGGGGTGCCCTGTACTGGCACGGCGAGGGTGCGGAGATATCGATTTTGGACTCTGTAATCATAAATAATGTCGCTGAGCACGGCGGTGGTATGTACTGGAGCAACGGAGCACCGGTGATTACAGGCTGTAGCGTTATGGGTAATAGAGCCAGAACACGCTGGTTCACGCCAGATACTCAAGGATTTGTCAGCGCCTTCGGTTCTGAAAAACCCTTTGGCGGCGGTGGCGGAATATTCTGCTGGTCTTCTGAGGCTAAGATCGAAAACTGCTTTATAACCGGCAATTCGTCTTCCGGTTCCGGCGGTGGTGTTTATTTCGGCGGTGACCCAAGCGTGCCGATTCTTAAAAACTGTCTGGTCAAAAGAAACCTGGCAGTCCTGGACGGTGGTGGTATTGTTTCTTACTGGCTTACTACCCCAACAATCTCCAACTGTACAATTGTTAATAACAGGGCAAATGATCCGGATAATAACAAGCATGGAAGAGGAGGCGGATTGTCCTGCTCTTATCAAAGTCAAACGACTCTTATTAATAGTATCCTCTGGGACAATGTCGGAACTCACGGCAACCAGATATCAATCGGCAGTGATGATGAGCCGTTCTATTTGGACAGACCCGCCACCCTAACAGTTTCTTATTGTGATGTCCAGGGCGGGCGGGATTCTGAAGCAATCTATATTGAGCCGGGACGCAACCTCAACTGGCTTGAGGGTAATATTAACGAAGATCCGCTCTTTGTTGCGTCGCACCACAGCCTTAGTCAGGGAGCGGCGGGACAGGACGTGAATAGTCCCTGTGTCGATGCAGGCAGCGATTTAGTGACAGCACTTGGACTTGAAGATTTTACCACTCGCTCCGATGCAGTTCCTGATGAGGGACAGGTTGATATAGGCCTGCACTATACCATAGGCGAAGGTAAGTATCGGTTGATTGTAAATACGGTCGGTGAGAACGGCACAGTTGAGCCGACCGGCGGTACATTCGATAAGTTCACTGTAGTTAAGCTGTATGCGACAAAAGATCCGGGCTATCGGGTCAAATGGGTAGGTACTGATGATGACAGCTCTGTTGCTCTTACCAATACCGTGACGATGGATTCGAACAAGACTATTACCGTTGAGTTCGTGGAGTATCTTGGCAAGACCGTTACCGTACCGGGTGACTACCGAACAATCCAGGAAGCGGTCAATGCTGCCAAAGAAGGCGATACGATTGTGGTTGAACCGGGCACATATTTCGGGGGATATCAAAGTGTCTCACTTATAGTGGACAGGGCTGTTACTATCATGTCGAGAAATCCCGACGATCCCAACAGCGTCGCGGCAACTGTTATTGATGGGTACATAGGTACCAATGATTTCACCAATCTTGGTATCTTGTTTACATCTAACACCGATTCCAGGACGGTCCTAAACGGCATCACGATACAGAACTGCGGTGGACATGTTGGGGACGGTGACGACGGTGACAGGGATGTAAATCATCCTAACGGTGAGGACGGTGGGAGTCTTGAAGGTGCTGCAATACGCATCGAAAATGGAGCGAGCCCCATTATTAAAAACTGCATAATAAGAAACAATTTCCTTGAGGGCGGAAACGGCGGAAACGGCGTAGGTGCTGATGGGGACGACCCGATTCTCAATGCAGGCCGAGGCGGCTGGGGCGGCTGGGCACACGGCGGAGCTATATGGTGCGGTCCGGACAGCAGTCCCAAGTTTATAAACTGCATAATCGAAAACAATACAGCCCTCGGCGGCAACGGCGGCAACGGCGGCGACGGTGGCGGTGCGAATGAAGGCTACGCTAACTACGGAGGAAACTGGAGCACGTCTAATGCAATTCATTATGACCCCGATAGTGCTCTTATCGAGTTTGCCGCTCACCTGTGGGAAGCCTGGGATTGGGACTACGCATTTGTCTATGCGCCTATTTATGATGTCAACATGACCTCCTATTTCGGCGACTACCAATGGTACTCGGGATTGGGAGGAGGCGCATATTGTGACATAGGAAGTAATGTTACTTTTGTAAACTGTGAAATCAGAGGTAACCGTACTCAGGGCGGGATGAGTGGAATTGGCGGTGAAATTGCCGGGGAAGGCAGGAATCTGGAGCCCCTGGTTTCCTTTGAGCTGCCATCTTTCGGAGCCGGAGTTTATTGTGCGGCTGATTCTGTAGTAACTTTCACAGATTGCACATTTGAAGATAATATTGCTTCGGGACTTCCGGCGGGAATAACTGATCCTAATCATCGCCTTGATCCCTATAGTGGATATGGAGGGGGTGTATGTGCCGAGGACAGCGCTGCGGTTGTGTTTGTTGACTGCAACTTTGTTGACAATCAAGCCGATTCCGGCGGTGGAATATATACTGATAATACGGATGTGACAATCGTCGATTGCAATATTACGTTCAATGAAGCACTTCGTGGTGGTGGCTTCATCGGAGTTGACGGCCTGATCAATGTATTGAGCAGTAACTTTGCGAATAACAGGGCGATTGACGATGTCAATGACCCCAATGATGATAATATTCTGACAAACGGTGCCGGCTTATATTGCTGGTTGGGAGGTATCAACATTCAGGATTGCAACATCAGCGGCAATATAGCTGGTTTTTCAGGAGGTGGCGTGTATCTGCGTGATGTGAATACGGCCTCGTTGAGAAACAACTTGATTATAAACAATGGAGCCAGCAGAGATG
>CAZWME010000127.1:0-9238 GCA_964634515.1 uncultured Pirellulales bacterium
GCTCAGAGGTTTCTTCACCTTCAAAAACAACTGTAATTAAATGCACACCGATATCTTCCTGTTTAGGTCTCCATTTAATATAATCCTGGTGATCTCTTTTTATTAATTTCATACCGGCCGGATATGGTTTTTTTAAGTAAATGTGGCAAATCCTCGGAGGTTTAATCTCTATCATATATATGTCGTCATATGCTTTTCTTTCAGAAGGCTTTTCAATTTCCAGCAGGACCTTTCCCTCTTCATCAGCTTGGGTTTGCATAGCGAATAATTCATATGTATTTTCTTTTGCTCTCATAAGGCAAGGCAAAAGGATGCTCATTAATAACATGATAATGGACATTACTATCAACAGTTCTATAAGAGTAAAACCTTTTCGTTGCACTTTTTATCCCTTCTAATATTGTTGTGTCATTTTGAATCTTGCATAGTTCGGCAATAGAAACAACACTGCCAATACAAGAATTGATTGCCACTTCATAATATTACCTCCCGTTAGTGCTTTTAGAACGACTACCTACTGACATAATAATATACATCTTAAAGTTGCAATGCAAAGGAAAAGGCAGGCAAAAAACCGCCGACCAGTGGCAGCTACTGAGCAAACTTAGGTGAGTGAATTGGATGGGAAGGGTCTGTTTAAAATAATTGCCACTCTGAACGTAGCTTGCCCCCTGGGGGTGAAGAATCTCAAACCCAATAGTCAATTTATCCACAAGGGATAGAAAATAGTCAATCGAATTGCTTGTTGAATCTGTTCTATGCTTAGTGCTTGCCGTAGTTCATCTCTGTCCCGCTGCGCTGGGCCATGATATAAGCTTCCAAAGCCCGCATTCGCGGGTCATCGGGTGCCATATGCTCACCACGCACAGGGTTGTCGATGCACCAGTGAATCATATCGCGCAACAACACGACCCGGCCCATCTGAGTCTGGAATTTGGGATATGTTTCGGGGTGTGTATTTGCAGCGTGAGGATGACACATGTCGCACGAGACTGAGACGGCGCTCTTCAATAAAGCAGCGCTGTGAAAGATTCGTGAGCCTTCCAGAACAAACTTTTCAGTCTCATGAGTCCACATTAGAAGGTCAAGCTCAGTATGTTGGCCGTATGTATGCCCCTCGGCCTGACCGCCCTTTAGCAGAGAAGAGTTGTCGGCCGGAGGCTTAAGCTCATGTGCCATCTTTTCCTGGGTCATCCAGTCTCGGTCCGGGTGATCACGAGTCCACTGATCCATGAGCGCATCGGCGAGAGCATGTCCGGTGGTGTCTTGAGCGACTTGAACTTTGCCTTGTCCGTCACAAGTTGTGAGTTGATTCTCCTGTCTGCACGCTGCAAACATTATGATTATTGAAATGCAGGCTGCGAACAGCATGATGAATTTGAAATTAACAAAGGTAGATTTATTTTGCATGGCAATCTCCTTGAATGTTCTAATAACTGGCGCGGTTCGGTTTTAGCGGGACGCTCTGGGTGCCCCAGCTTGCGGTATAATCTTTGGCAACCAAGATTCGTTTGCGGTTCCACAGGTTGTAAATCTTATCGACCAGACCATCCGGATGAACATAAATCTGACCATCGCCGCATCCATCGTTCGGATTGAAGGGGTCCGGACGGTTCATCTCGATAGTCAATTCCGGCATCCCTTCCGGTGCATAGGGCCACGGCCAGGCGGTGGAAAGCAGTCCGTGAAAATGAATATTGCCGATCCGGTTTGTCAGGAGTTGATGAGTATGGCCATGAATGACGACAACCCGTTCAAAGCGATTCAGGATGGCCTGCACCTCTTCGGCATCGTCGGTCCAGAAATTCCACTTTTTGTATAGTTTATAGAGGGGTGAGTGAGAGAAGACAATGATTGGTGCGTCATTTGAATAGTTGTCCAAATCATCCTTTAGCCACTGCCGCTGTTGCCTGCCAACCGAGAATGGACTCTGCATTCCGTTATCCAGTCCGGCAACTGTCATCATTCGCTCCATTGGTGTTAGCCCGCGTTTTGTCCAGAAATCACGCTCGACGACGCTATTTAGGGTCACGAAGTGAACACCCTTGTGGTTCCATGAGTAAGTCGGCCTGCCGAAGAGTTCTCGCCACTTCTGTCCCAGGTCAAGATACCAATCATGTTCCCCAACCATCATTCTCAAAGGCGCCTTTACATTCTTGAGGATCTGGGCGCCGAGTTCAAGCTCTTTGGGCTGGCCAAGCTGGGCCAGGTCGCCGCCGTAAAAAACAAAATCGGGCTGAGGATCCAGGCTATTGACATCCTCAACCGCGCGTAAAAGCGCGCGAACAAAGCGGTCGTTGATTTTCTTTTCGTAAAGGTGTGAGTCGGAGATATAGGCAAACCGAAAAGATGGATTGCTGTCCGATGAGGCCGCCTTAGCAACGCTGACCGGGCAGAACGAATGAGATGGAAGCAGGCTGGAAGCCGCGGACGCCCCTATAGCTGCCGCCGAAACCTTTAAAAAAGAACGGCGGTCCAGGTTCTTAAGGCCGTCAAAGAATTCTCGGCGCTCCTGCATATATTTTGTTTCTATACTCTTTATCCTGGGCTTCATGAGTAACTCCTTCTTACTTCCCGGTCGTTAACTCTATATTAATCTATTTTTCAAAGGCAATCTTTTTACGGAAAGCCATGTCATCATCTTTCAGGGGACGTTTTTTCCTGGCCTGTGCTTTCTGGTGTTCAAGCTGCCGTTGGTTTTCCTGGGCGAAGCGGTCGTCGGTGAGGCTAAAGAGAAACGCGACGATATTATTTATCTCATCTTCAGTAAGAGCCAGCGGTTCCATTCCACCATCAAGAAACAGATTAGCTTCACCGCCCTTGTTGTAGTGGTCCATTACGTCCCAAAGAGTTTCCACTGTCCCGTCGTGCATGTAGGGCGGCGTAATTCCGATATTTAACAGGAGCGGTGTTCGAAACGCTCCGATATCCGAGCGATTCTTTGTGACTAAGAACCTTCCCAGCTCACTCATGTCCGTAGCCAGCGCCAGTTCTTCGAGTTTTTCCTCTGAGGGGTCTTCCTCTAATGCCTTCAATCCTTGCTTTGCAAGAGAATCGAAATCCTGGTGCCGGGCGGAAACCCCGACATTATGAAAACGATTGTCGGTCCCCAAAGGATTCGACGGATTCATGGGGTGACAGGTAACACAGCGTCCCTCTTCATTAAATAGTTCCCATCCCTCATATGCTTCTGGTGAAATCGCATTTTCATCCCCGTTCAGAAAACGCCGGAACGGTGAGTCCATAAAAACCAGTGTTCGCTCGAAGGCGGCAATTGCCCGCCCGATATCATCATAATTAACCTGGCGTCCATAGGCTTTTTGGAAAGCAGCTTGATACTCGGCATCATCTTTGATGGCATTCACTGCGGCCTGTCCGTCGGGCATGCCCATTTCGATGGGATT
Organism: uncultured Pirellulales bacterium; assembly: GCA_964634515.1. Taxonomy (GTDB): domain Bacteria; phylum Planctomycetota; class Phycisphaerae; order Sedimentisphaerales; family Anaerobacaceae; genus NIOZ-UU13. Next base: position 3,405 of record CAZWME010000127.1, read on the forward strand.
GATAATAGGCAGCTTCGCCTGGTGCTCCAGCGTCGGTGAACGGCCATCAAGAAAGACCGTCTGTAATAATGCAACATTCAGAGTTGTCGGTGCATTACGATGGCCGAACTGTTCCTTGATACCTTCCGAGACTGCGATCTGATCAGTGAATCCACGGGTTACATCATGACAAGTGGCACACGAGACTGTGCCGTCGGCTGATAAGCGTTTATCAAAGTAGAGCTTGCGACCTAATGATACTCGCTCCGGCGTAAGAGCATTGTCCTTTGGGATGAACGCCTGCCAAATAACCAAATCAAAACCTTCTGGCGTTTTGCTGACATCCACAGATGGCTGGAGCCGATTCAATTGCCTGATCTGATACTCCATTTCAGCCGCTCCATGGTCCCCTTTCGGCACCTCTGCAGAAACCACTAACTCTGTGTTCGACAGAGCAAGTAAAACAATTACGAACAGTGCGACAATACAGACTATGGGCGAGCGACTACTTGAAAAAGTCTTTTTGGTATGCATTTTAAATATCCTCTGTTAAACATATCAACAACAGATGTAATTTTTGTATTCTTTAGCATCTGTGTCAATAAAAAATTTTTTTGTGATCATTTATGTCTAAGGGATGGCTTCACATCAAACTGAAAAATATCGGTATTCTTTAACAGATTCGTAGCACCAGAATGTATCAACGGATGTCAAATTTAACGGTTGATGAAAGCGACAAAACGCAAATACCGCCAAAAAAGTGAATATTTCTAAAAATTTTAGGTAAGAATCAGATTGATTAAGTATCAATTTCTGTGTTATGAAAAAGACCGCGGTTATTTTCAATCAAAAATGCTCACACCTAAAAACAAAAATATAAATTTTCAAAATTTTTATCTCCTTTTTCCACATAGAGTTACAAGAATCCAGTATCGAAATTCGAGACATTTTTCGGTTCAAAACTGCACACTGCTCTAATTATAGAGGGAGTTGTTATTCCCTCGTCTTAAGTCTATTATGAATCGTCAATCGTCCATCTTAAGCTTCTGTTCGCGAAGGCGGGTCTGCCATCTGTCTTCTGTATCCTGTATTGTGTCTTCTGTTTTAACAATCAAAGCCAATTTCGTTAAGCCCATAGGCCCACTAAAACAATGGCATGAAAATAAGGCTGTCATGACCGTTTATCACCCTTTAATTAGCTCAATGGCTGAGAACATCAGCAATAATTAAGGCGGCATATGCCGATTGTTGCTATTTTTCGATGGATTTGATAATCTAATAAAATCAGCGGCTATTACTTTAATCAACTCCCGCAACAAGGAGATATTTGTAATGAATTTACAATCGATGTTTCTTGCTGTTTTGTCGGGTTTTCTTATTTTTACATATCAGCCCCCGCGGCCGCCGGTATTAAATCCCGAAACAGTGCCTTTCAGCTATGACCCCAACTTATGTCTCAGCGAACCGTTGGGCTATGCCGTAATACCGGCCGGCACGACTTATAAAAATAACTTCAAAGCAACCGAACCAGAAGGCAGCCCTGTAACTATTTCCATAACCACCGGCCAGAACATAGTCATTGAACCCAGACCATATGAAAATCGTTTTGACCCAAATGATTCGCTCGGAAAATGTAAGATATATCGTTATCGCTGGCACTGGGCAACTACACCGAATGATATCGGGCTGCATTACGTAAATGTTCGCCTAACAGACGCCGGCGGTGCTTACGATGAAAGAACGTTTCTTGTGTTAGTCAAGGAAAATCAGCCGCCGGCCGGAATTATGGGATGCCATAGAAGATAAAAACGACAAAGAACGATTTCAGCAGAAGTATTTCAGTCTTTAATTTAACGCTCTAACATCCGGATTTATCAAATACTCAACAACTCATAACCAGGTGTGAGTGGAAAGCTACAGAAAAACACATCCTGAGATTTGAATATCTTGATTTATTCTTCTCTTCCGGAAGCTTCACGAAGGGCCTTAAGAAAATCCGGAGGAATTTGATAGTCCATACTCCGGGCTTTATGCACATCCTCCCAGGCCTTGTCATATTCCTGCTTTTGGTAGAAGGCAGCCGCACGATTGTAGTGGGCGTCAACAAACTTTGGATTTATATCAAGGGCCTTGGTAAAATCCAGGACGGCTTGTTCATATTCGCCTTTCTCATAATAACAAGTCCCCCGACTGCAGTAGGCCGGGGCAAATTTTGGCTTTATCTTAATCGTCTTGTCGAAACATAATATAGCCTGGTCATATTCTCCCTTCGTCATATAGTTTGAGCCGCGATTATAGTAAGAGGCCCATATGTACCTAAACGCAATCCAGGCAACTATGACCAATGAGATTACCAATATGGCTATCATCAACTTTTTCATTGAATCATGCTGCTCCTTAATAGCTACGAAAGCCGCATCAAATAAACCGCATCAATTATATAATATTCATCTTCCCTGTTTTATTCAACATCCAATTGTTAATCAAATAAAACAAATTCAGTTGATTTTGGATGACCGGCACTCTATTATATTGCCGTAATATCTGGACAATAAGGCAAAGTGCGAAATCCAGGGAGTCTGGAAAAATATTTTCTATTTTATGTAAATATGAGATTATGCGGATTAACCTCTTCAAATTTTCATTAATAAAACATCTTTTGCCTGTGAGCACAGACCGCCCGTTCATCCGGAATACAGATGTGATTTATATGCCTGCATATCAACACGCCAGACCGGGAATCGGAGGAAGCTGAGATGGAAGCAAAATTAAGAAAAACTTCAATCGATGTTGTAGGTAATGTCCCCTGGGGCACGCACTTCTGTCAGTTCTACCGGACGAAAGAGGATTTGATCGACATTTTGGTTCCTTATTTCAAGGCGGGATTGGAAGATAATGAGTTCTGCATGTGGATTACTGCAGAGCCGCTAAATGCCGCCGAAGCACACAAAGCATTACAGAAGAAAGTAAGAAACCTGGATGACTACATTAAAAAGGGCCAGATAGAGATACTCGACTATAATCAATGGTACACAAAGCAGGGACATTTTGATTCTGACAAGGTGCTGCAGGGCTTCGTTGAGAAAGAGCAAAATGCTCTGAAAAAAGGATTTGAGGGATTTCGCTTTACCGGAAACATTTGTTGGCTAAAGAAAAGTGATTGGGAAAAGTTCGCAAATTATGAAGAAGCTGCGAACAGCGTTATAGCCGGGTATCGAATGCTGGCTGTTTGCAGCTATTCTCTTGATGACTGCAGTCCTTCAGAAATCATTGATGTGGTGAGTAACCATCAATTTGCACTTATCAAGCAGGAAAATGAGTGGAAAATCATCCGAAGCTCCGATCGCAAGAAGGCGGATGAGGCGCGGCAGAAGAGTGAACACAGGTATCGAACTCTTGTCGAAGCCAATCCTTATGGAATTCAGGAAATCAATACATCCGGCAGCATTACCTATACTAATCCCACCTATCAGAAGATGCTCGGTTATACTGAGCAGGAACTGTTAGGAATATCTATTCTGGATTTACTCGAGACCGAGTCAGAGCGAGACGAACTACGCGACTATTTATCCATACTGGCGAAGGAACAACCGCAGCCAACAACCTATTATCAGAAAAACCGTACGAAGGACAACAGGATTATCGATATGATGGTTGACTGGAACTACAAACGGGATAATGAAGGGCGGGTAGTCGGATTCACATCCGTAGTCACTGACATCACCGAACGCAAGAAGGCTCAGGAGGAATTGAAAAGGTCGAAGGAATTCATAACTAATATAATTAATACTTTGGATGACCCTTTTTTCGTAAAAGACCAGGAGCACAGGTGGTTTATGCTGAACGACGCAGCCTGTAAAGTCATGGGCCGCCCCAGAGAAGAACTTATCGGCAAAAGTGACTACGACCTTTTCCCCAAAGAACAGGCCGAGAAGTTCTGGGAAAGAGACAGTTTTGTTTTAGAAAGCGGGCAAACAGACCTAAACGAAGAAGAAATTACATGGCACGGCAAATTACATACGATATCAACCAAAAAATCACTATTTACAGATTTTATAACCGGCAACAAGTTCATAACCGGCACAATCAGAGATATAACAGAGCGAAAGGAGTCGGAGAAGAAACTGCGGGAAAGTGAAGGTAAACTCGAAGCCATGCTGGGCTCTTTGTCTGAGCATATAAGTATGATGGATAAGGACTTAAACATTATCTGGGCCAATAAAACGGCTATGAATATATTTGGCGACGATATTGTTGGCAAGAAGTGTTACGAAGCATACCACCAAAGGAATAAGCCCTGTGAGCCATATCCCTGCCTTACTCTTAGGGCATTTCAGGATGGCAAGGTTCATGAGCACGATACCCGTGTGGTTGATAAGGACGGCAATACAAGGTACTTTCATTGTAATGCCAACGTGGCGTTAAGAGATGAACAGGGAAAGCCCACAGCCGTTCTGGAAATATCAGAAGATGTCACCGATCAAAGGCTCGCTGAGGAGGCGCTGCGGGAAAGCGAGAACAGCTATAGGGCGGTTGTAGAAAACTCCGCCGAAGGCATCGTCGTGGTGCAGGGCCAAATGCTGCAATTCGTTAATCCCGCGTTAGTGTCTTTGATTGGCTATTCAGAAAAGGAGTTGTTAACTCGACCCTTCATAGAATTTATTCATCCCGACCATAAAGAGTGGGCGATGGAAATTCACATCAAACGCCTTAAGGGCGAGGAAGTTCCACCAACCTATGAATTCAAGGTTCTCGACAAAAAAGGTAATGTAAAGTGGCTGGAGAATAATGGTATCTTGTTCGAATGGCGCAATAGACCTGCCACATTGAATTTCTTAAGAGATATCACCGATCGCAAGAAGGCCGAGCAGGCAATTTGGGCGTCCGAAAGCGAGAAAAAGAGCATCCTGAATGCCATCTCGGATCATATTCTATTTCACGATACAGATCTGCTTATTCGATGGGGCAACGAGGCGGCGGCGAGATCCATAGGCATGACTCAGCGGGAGCTGGTCGGTTGCTACTGCTACAAATTGTGGCATGGCCGAAGTGAACCCTGCGAACAGTGTCCGGTACTCAGAGCTATAGAAACGCGTTCGCATGCCGAGGGCATCATGACAACACCGGACGGGAAATGGTGGGAGATCGTAGGGGAGCCCGTGCGCGACAGGGACGGTGAAATCAGGGGAGCAATAGAGATCAGCCGCGACATAACCGAGCGCAAAAAGGCGGAAGCAGCGCTGGCAGAATCGGAGCAGAGGTTCAGGAAGTTTTTTGAGAATGAGCCCGAATACTGCTACATGATCTCGCCGCAGGGAATAATATTGGAGGCCAACAGTGCTGCTCTCAATGCCTTGGGCTACGCAAAAAAAGAACTTGTCGGAAAGCCACTTGAGAGTCTCTATGCCCCTGAGTCACACCAGAGGGCACGTCAGTTATTTTCACAGTGGAAGAAGACCGGGGAAATTCGGAATGAAGAGATGGTCATTATCACTAGAAGCGGCGATAGGCGGAACGTATTACTCAGCTCTACTCAAGTGCTGAGTGAAGATGAAAAACTGCTGCACAGTGTATCGATACAAAGGGACATCACAGAACGAAAAAAAGCGCAGGAGGCTGTTCAACATGAGAGAGATATGGCACAGAAGTACCTCGATGTGGCCGGAGTGATAATGATGGTCATTGGTGCAGACAAAAAAGTGAAATTAATGAATCAAAGGGGCTGTCAAATACTGGGTTATAATGAGGACGAAATTATCGGTAAGGACTGGTTCGAGAATTTCCTGCCGGAACGTGTCCGCGAAAAAGTGAAGGTGATCGAAGAAAAACTAAGGGATGGAGAAACTAAAGAAGTC
>CAZWME010000128.1:0-2790 GCA_964634515.1 uncultured Pirellulales bacterium
ATTTCCATTAGATTAGTACACCACAACAACTGTTACCCAGGATTGAACCAGGCCGAAATTGGGGCCGGATTTCACGGGTATTTTTCGCATCGGATTAAGTGTATGGTCATAAAGAAATGTATCATCCATAACTCTTGAATTAGGCGATAACGAGAGGTTCGGATGAATGACAAGACGCTAATTTTCGGTGATAGATGATAGATATCGATATCCTACCATACGACTCTATTCCTCTATTGACATATACAAACAATCCAATTACTCTGTTGACTATCTGGTTGATTAAACAATTAAGCTAATAAGATTGTTACTGACCATAGCTTGTCAGACAGCAATACAACGAACAAGACTTAAGGAGTGAAATTATGCACATATCACGACGTATGTCCTCTGCAGTGGGAATAATCGTTATTCTTACGATACTAGTTCCGCTTCTCTGGGCGCAAAGACCTGCGAAGACCCTGAGTAGTCGGCACCTGACTGCAGAGATGGTCTCTCGTCAATTCCTTTCTCGACATCCAAAACCAAGAGATGAAGCGGAGAAAAGAATCATTGCCGTCATGGAGGACATGTATACCAACCAGTCTCGGGGCATGGGCAATATTCTGCCCGAGGACGGTCGGCTAATGAGAATGCTGACCGAGACTCTCGTGGCCAAACATGTTGTTGAAATCGGCACAGCTAATGGATACTCTACGATGTGGTTTTGCCTGGCGCTGCGATCGACAGGGGGCAGACTCACAACCCATGAGATTGATCCAAAGCGCATTTCTTTAGCGAATGAGAATTTCAAGCGAGCGGCCGTCAAAGATCTGGTGACGCTGGTAGAGGGGGATGCACACGAAACTATCGGTAGATTGACCGAGCCGATTGATTTGCTGCTGCTAGATGCAGAGAAAGAAGGTTTCACAGACTATCTTAATAAGCTGCTTCCGCTGGTGCGTACGGGCGGATTGATCATTGCTCACGATTCGTCGGGGCAGGCTCATATGATGGAAGATTATTTTCATATGATCATCGTAAATTCCGACTTAGAGACTGTATTTGTGGACGCATCACGCTGGGGAATGTCCATCACACGGAAGATGCGTTGAAAGGAAAATGACTATGAAGGTCGTAATGTTTTACTTATTTATCTCTGCAACCGCTGTACATGTGGTGGCTGGTGATTTTCATGGCGGTGTCAATACGAGTGATCCGTATTGAGAATTGGGGATTTTGGGTGAAAATTGGTTTTTGGTCCCCGACCCCCGACAGGGAAGCAAGTGAGCTAACATCGAGGGTAAACTCCAAAGCAAGGAAGCACACATCGAGGATAAATTTGTTTTTTAGCGTTTTTATCGAAAATTGAAGCTATTTTGCCTATCTTACGAGCTAAAACTGTCGTTTTCCTTGATAGATTACAGTTTGTTTGTATTTTATGAGGGTTCAGCAGCGGTTAGGATTCTTCTGAATGACGAAAAGTTCGGGATGTTATACGGAAACAATATTTACATTGTTAGCACTTTGCGTATTCAAAGACATGTTTAGACGAGGATCCCTCGGGCACAATAGGAGGATATTATGTCGATCAGATTCACTTGTCCACAGTGTGGCAAACATTTCAAAGTTAAAGAAAGATTTGCCGGCAAGAGGGTACGTTGTTCCTGTGGTAATCACATTCATATTCCAGAATACTCACAAAAGGGAAAGGGGCAAAGTGAGAGCGATGACACAACCTACAATAATGCTAAGGGCACCGGATGGGCAGTGAAGGATGTCTACGGGAATTCTATTAGCGATGCCGGGAGAAAAATTAATCCAAGACATCGTAGCTTTGGAAGAGCAGGTCTGGTCATTGGCGCTACAGTCACACTCTGTGGCATCGTACTGGGCGTCGTTCTGTTTAAGTGTTACGGCAACAAATCCATAGAACGTCATGTCCCAGTCAAGGAAAACACATTCGCATCTGTAAAGGAAGATAAGCCTATACCGAGAATCGAACAAAAGGCCAATCTGTCCGACGTCTTGTGGAATAAGGTTAAGTCGCAACCGCAACTGAAAATCAGCACATCATTCGCCCAGACTTCTTATAGCGAGATCCAAAGACAATGTGAACAGGTTTTGGCAAATAATCCAGATTCAAATGATGTTCGCAGTATATTGGAGCAGGTTCGTTTTCATAAGAAATGTGGCCAGTGCCGTGGCTTCGGAAAAGAAATCTGCAAGCAGTGTAATGGAAGCAAGGTTCAACATGTTCCCAATGGATTTAAAGAAGAAACGCTTCCAATATTCAATTATGCAGATCCCAAAACCATGACAGGATTTGATTATACAGGGGGCAGTCATATGTTTGGCGGTAGTCTTAAAGACTGTACCTTTTCCTTTGGCATAATGACGGTCTTTAAAATTATGACATTAAGGCCTCCGCCATTCCCTGACGGACTCTTAGAAATTATCAAATACACTCAACCTACAGAGGTCACCTTATATAAGTGTCGTAATTGCAGTTACTATGACATGCCAACACTGATTAAACCTTTCTTTCCTAGCGGTATTCAAGAAGGCCAGTTTAGAGCAAAGAAACTAAAAGTAAGATACCCAACCACATATAAATGGACCGGGAGAACCGGCACACAGATAATCCTACGAGTAAAACAAGAAGGTTACGATCCACGTACAATGTCAGTAAATGATAAAATCGAGTTAGGGCCCTTGAATATTAATCAAGATACAAATTTTGACGCTCATTTCTTACAGCCATTAAAAACTTGCCCGAAGTGTGGTAAGAGTGAATATATCCTTAAGACG
>CAZWME010000128.1:2800-9211 GCA_964634515.1 uncultured Pirellulales bacterium
ATGTAACGAGTGTGGCGGAGAAGGAAGGGTCGGGACATGCAGTGCATGCCAGGGAAGTGGTATAGAGCGACTGAGTGAGGTTCGAGAAATAGCAACGCGCGTATCATTGGAGAACCGCCTATCTTCAAGTACTATTTATATAGATTTCATTGGGAAGATTTGCCGCCCCGCCATTATATCAAGTGGACGAGCACACGGATGGGCGCATCTATATCCAGAAAAATATCGTATGCTTTTAACATACAACGGGCATAAAGGGCAAACAACGTCCAGCTTTGCTGTTAGTGAGGTCTTTGAAATAAAGCATCATTCCAAATACACGTCCGAGCCAGTGTTCATTCTCGAACCACCGGAACAAGATAATTCCAAGCTGACCAAGATAACAAAACAGGAATTTGAACAGATCAAGAATCAGGCCAAAACTCCAGTTATACTTAAGAATAAACTGAAACAAACGTTAGTCAGCATAACATTTATTGGAAAACAAAGGCATTTATTAACCTACGGTATCAGAACATTATCTGCAGGAGAGAGCATTAGGGTATATTTTTCTCCAGGCAGGTATTCTGTATTAGTAAAATACGATTATCAAAACGACAAACGAAAACCTGAGTTCGCTAAGATGGTTGAGTTCGAAATTAAGGAACGCACGAGCTATCCAACAGAATTAGTTTTAGACTTTCCATCGATGAAAAAGGGAGATATTGAATTTGTGCCTATATCCGAAAAGAGTTATATGGAACTGAACCCAGGAGGTCTCCCGAGTCCAGGAGATATGAGGGGGGCAAGACGCCACCCTATAATGGGAAATTAAAAAGCATTTCTACCCCCCGGCAGACAAGCAAGTAGGCACACACCGAGGACAAGCTCTGGCCAACATGAATATAAAACAGTCACGTAAACACGAAGTGGTGGAGTGATAAAAACTGGTGTGATCCGCAGGTAGTAATGTGATTAGAGAATTGGCCTTTTCAATGATTATTGATGGATGATTAATGATGATTGATTATTGGCGTTGAGTTCAGGAAATTAGTTTTGAGTTTTGAGTTGGGATTGCCCCATGCTTCGCCAAGGCTTCGCAGGGCAGGAGCTTTCGCAGTAATTACGTTTTCCATATTGTAAGGATTGAGATTGCCGCAGTCGCTTCGCTCCTTCGCAATGACATTGGTGGGGCAAGCCGTAATAAAATTAAAAGTCAAAATGTAAACAGCAGAATTATATTTTAAAAATTCAAAGAGTTATAGTATGCCCCTACCCATTGTCAAGACACAAACTTGTTGCGAAGGACCTACGTATGAATCTATTCGTTCTGGTTACAATGCCTTCATACTAATGATTCTTTTTCTATCTGATTGACCTTTTCAATATATTTATCAGGATCAAACTTTCTTTTCAGGCCCGCTTCATTCATATATCGGATTTTTCCGAACACTTTCCTTTCACCCCAGGCCCTGTCATGCTTACCAAAGCACCAAGCAACACCTGCAAAACCATTTGGATCCCGGCCATCAAGCTCATATTTGTTGTTGAGATAAAGAGCAATCCTGAATCCTTGCTTTGGGTTTTTACTCCATTCGAGAATCTTTTTGCCCCAATACATCCGCATATATCCATGCATTTTACCTGATATTGTCATTTCTTTCTGTGCTGCATTCCAATAAGGATCATGGGTGTTTGCCTGTTCAAATTCTTTTAGTGAATAAACGTATTCTCGTTTATCATGGCTGTGAAGATTTAGTGTATTGATTGCCCAGGGCGGCAGGCAGTCAAATCTATCATATCCACCGTTATAAAACACGAAGTTATGACTGAGCTCTCTTCTAACGATAAGTTCTTCAAGATAAGATTCTTTGCCAGGACTTCCGGATTCCAAGACTTTTAATGCTATATATAAAGGCGAAATCTGACCAAAGTGAAGATAAGGGCTCATATTGGAAGTGGCATATAGACAAGGGTCATTGCGTAACACGGCATATTGATCCAGTTTATTTCGGATAAAAGCCATTAGGTTTCTTTTTGCTTCTGCAGTTCCTGCCTTGAAGTTCTTTACATGGCCAACGCTTGTGTCTATATCAAGCATAGATAGTGCGATCTTAGTATCACTTATATCAAAGCTAACAAATTTCATATTCACTGAATTATATAATGGTTTGATGTGTTTTAATTTGACCAGATATTCTTCAAGCCTGGCGGTTATTCTGGGTCTTAAGGTTCCTGCTGAGAAGTTTTCTTTTTCCGAAACTTCTGTAACAGGGACTATCAAATTCGTTTCGACTTCTTCTAAAGAACATTTTATATGTCTCGCTACATATCGTCGCCATTGCCGTTGAACACGAGTGTGACCTGCATCAACGATGACTGCACACGCTTTAGTTGAAATTTCGGCTGCTGCTTTTTGGGGTGACTTGTTTTTTATAACTAGTTTTATTCCACGTTGCTCAAGTGAATTCCCGGTTTTTTTTAGCCCTTCAAGCATAAAATGATAATGACGGAGATTAGCTTCAGGATAATCGTCTGTAATTCCGAAAAGAGCTACAACAGGAACCTTAAGTTCGTTTGCCCTAAGTATTGAATATTCAAGAGCATGGTTGTATTCAGCACGCTGTGAAGCTTGCATCCAGTAAAGAACATATTTGCCTTTTTGAACTGACTTGTTATTTAATTTTGTTACTCTTTTTTTTTGAATCATTATGTGAAAACTATAGTCCTGTTTGGTATAATTAAATATGAATGAAAATAAAATCTTTTATTCATCTCTAACCAGTATATCAGTGGTTACCATAATACCGACTGTTTTACGATAACCATAGATTCTTTTAGCCAATCCGCCCGATTTAGCTGTACAGCTCAACACGGAAGATGATTTTGCGGGGACCTTTGATAGACTCATGGCATCTGTTTTAGCGGTTGGCCCAAACATTGCCGGGTTCGTATCAAGCAGGTCATCTTAGTTTGAAAAGCCGGAAATTCAGCCAAACGGCTGCCGCAGAAATTTTTCGGCTATTGTGACGTGCTCTTTTACCTTCTTTGTACCCATACGTTTGAGTTGAAAGGTCATAACTCGCATTCGGGTATTTTCTGCAAATACTTTTCTATTTTTTGTAATAAAACGCCAGAAAAGAGCATCCCATACCTGACACCAAATTGCAGCAGCGAAATCACTCATTTTGTTTATATAATTAGATGAACTAATATAAGGTTTCGAGGTTATAAGTTTCGCATCGTCATACCGGCTCATTCCATAAACATTAGGAACCATGACCCAATCATACGCATCTATGAAAAGCTCCATGAACAGGCGATAGGTGGTCCAAAGATAACAATCTTCCTCGTGCATAATCTTCCCTCCCATCTCAAGAAAGATTTGTTTGGCTCTTACCCAGTTGCTCTTTCCAGTTCCAGAGAACAATAGTGGTTTTTCATACGAAGGTAAATCTTTGTCTTCACTGCAAACACAGTTCGGTCGATCAGGACATGATCGTAACCGACCATCGACCAAGGATGTAGGAGGCTTCTTGCTTGAAATAATTGACAATACTGTTAGGAATAAGACCAAACAAATTGATACAACCAAGATCAGGAATTACATCTTTTTCATTTTACTTCAAAGAAGTTATTATGGTTACCGTTGAGCTGGTGCGATTTCCAACAGCCCAGGAAGCAAACCACAAATGACACAATTAATCTTTAGAAAGTGATTCATAGACCAGATCAAGGGCACGCCTTAGTGTCCAAGCTTGTTGTCGTGAATCCTCATCATCATTTCGAATTTCACGAAGGGCGTTCCGGAGTACCGAACGGTTATTTTCGCTTAGCGCATTCGTGTGTGATTTCAGCAAAGATTCGATGGCTACTTCGTAAATGGCTGCGCAGGCTGAAGACTGTCCCGCATTAAACAATGGCACTCCGCGCCTGATCGCAAGCTCGATCACCGCTCTGGCAGCTTCCCGAGGGGTCAGTTTCGTATTCGGGGGAATCAGGACGCTGTCGATTATGTGTATCACGCCGTTAGAAGCCTCGATGTCGGATGCAATAACGTTCACTCCGTTGACCTTGAAAGATCCAGCCGTCCTGATTGTCACGGACTGACCTTGTAGAGTTTCCGGCGACTGGGCATTTAAGAAAATCTTTCCAGGTAGCACGTGATAAGAAAGTATCGCAATGAGTTCCTGGCGGTTTTCCGGCTTGAGAAGCTCCTCAACAGTACCTTTGGGTAACCTTGCAAAGGCATCATCACTCGGTGCGAACACTGTTAGAGGCTGCTCGCCCTTGAGTGCCTCGACGAGTCCGGCAGCCTTGACAGCGGCTACGAGGGTTTTGAATTTACCTGCGGCCACAGCGGTTTCCACGATGTCCTTGTTTGCGGCAGAGGCTTCTTTGGCGGCGATATCCTTCTCGGTTCTTATCGAACTTACTTCAAGCCGAAAGGAACCAGCGTTCTTATCAGCTAATGTAAAGCCCATGCTTTGGACCTTATTCGCCCTCAATGGCTCAGCCCCAGTGATGGGCCTTCCATAGGCCGTGTATACGAAATCCTTCAGGGGAATGCGGACCTCCTGCCAGGTGTCCTTCTGTGTCTTGAGCGGTGCACGATAGGATCCGGCGGCATTGCGAGAAGAGGTCCTCAGGTTAAAGTAGTAGGTTCTGCCATCGCCTTTGACACGGGCGACTATAGTGTCATAGCCATCCAGCTTCAGGTCGGCCTGTCGTGTACGAATGGAGGCGAAGCCGCCTCGGTTTTCCAACGAGAGGTTGCCGAAGAATTCCAGCGTTTTGTCATTGGTGATTCGGAAGCGCCCTTCGGAGACGCCACCCATAACGTTGTCGTTAACGGAAAGCCATTGGTTGGCAGCCGATGCATTATAGAAGTCTATCAAGGGTTTACTCATTGGCTCAGAGGCGATCCCGAGGGAGCCGAATAAAAGGAGCCATATTGCGAGCATAGTACTTGAATACGAATTGATAAGTTTCATTTTGAAATCCTTTCAACATAATTTTTAATATTAATCTTTCTCATGAGCATTATAATGCTCTATTTTGTTATTTATACGAAGCTTGCAGTCTTATTTGTTCGGATAAAACAAAGATATCTAATATTTCTCTAAATAATTCACAATTTTTAGGGAATTATTTAGATAGCAGTTCACAACATATAGGCAATCTCCGCATTAGCTCCAAAATGATATCGCAGAAGCGCCAAAACAAAGTTGCTGAATTATACAAGTGAAAAATGTATAATACGTCACAAATGAATGATTTGAAACGAGTTCTCGTTACCGGTGCCACAGGTTATATTGGCGGGCATCTGATACCTCGTTTACTGGATGAGGGGTATCAAGTAAGATCATTTGTCAGAAATCCCCAAGGGCTTGAGAATTATAACTGGAGGAAAAGGATTCAAATTGCTGTTGGTGATGTTCTTTTGCCGGAAACACTGGAATCCGCCATGTGCGATGTTGATGCTGCCTATTATTTTATTCACAGCATGACGGGTGGTGCTGATTTCGCTGAACAAGATATAGTCGCAGCTCGAAATTTCGGAAAAGCGGCGAGAAACGCCGGCGTTAAGCGGATTTTATATCTTGGCGGATTGGGGAATCCGGCGGCGCAGTTATCTGCACATCTGCGATCCCGACAGAAGACGGGCGATGCCCTTCGTATATCTGGCGTGTCCATTACGGAATTCAGAGCGGCTATAATCGTTGGCTCTGGCAGTGTATCATTCGAGATGATAAGATACCTGACAGAGCGTGTACCTACTATGATTTGTCCAAAATGGGTAAGAACCAAGGTTCAGCCTATAGCAATCAAAGATGTTATTTCGTATTTGGTCGCATCCCTAAGAAATCCCGAGAGCGCAGATCAGATTATCGAAATCGGTGGAGCTGATATTCTTACATATGGAGATATGATGAAAAGTTATGCTCAGGTACGAGGCCTTCATCGTTGGTTATTTCACGTACCGGTTCTCACGCCTCGCTTATCATCATACTGGGTCCACTGGGTCACACCCATTTCAGCATCCTATGCCCGGCCACTAATAGAGGGTCTTAGGAACGAAGTAATTGTAACAAACAACAAAGCAATTAAATTGTTTCCAGATATTCAGCCTTCAGGTTACAAGCATGCTGTTGATCAGGCCCTGCAGCAATTAGATCCGGAATACTTCCAATTGCGATTAGAAGCAGCAAAGGATACTGGACACTCAGTTTACTTCAGTAAGATTCAGAACGGCATGATTGTTGAGGTCAGACAGAAAGTAGTATGCTCTAGTGTCGAAGCGGCTTACAAGGCTTTTACAGAACTCGGAGAGCCCAATGGCTGGCCATGCAATATAGCGTGGCGTCTGCGTGCCTCGATAGACAGAATTATTGGTGGTGTCGGGATGCGAAAGGGTCGGCCGGAGACAGG
>CAZWME010000129.1:0-9182 GCA_964634515.1 uncultured Pirellulales bacterium
GCTGCCGGTGCGATGATATTTGTCGTTGTGGAGGAAGTCATTCCTGAGTCACAGCAACAAGGAAATACAGATCTTGCTACCGGCGGTGCTATGATTGGATTTATCATTATGATGATACTTGATGTAGCCTTAGTGTAAAGGGCGGAGCAAAACCGCAAAATCAGCAGCTCTATTATAAAGCTGCTATCTAATAATAACTCAGGAATATGATATGAAAATAATAGGAATTATTGCAGTCCACGTAAAGGTCCAACAGCTCAAAAAATCTTAGAGGCTTGTCTCAAGTCAATTCACAATGAATCAGGTGATATTGAAACTGATATTATTGAACTTGCTGATTTAGATATTCGTGGGCGTTTGGCTTGCGGTTACCGTAAAAAACAGCTCAAATGCAAACAGAAAGATAATTTTAATTCATTAATTCCTGTTCTAAGCGATGTTTTCCGTCAGCAAAAGCGGCACAGGCTAACGCCTTTGGTTAGGGGAGACCTTCAAGTATTTTCCTGCATGCAGGAAAATACTTGAAATCGCAGATTTCAGCTCCATAATCGGGTTCTTTTGATCCCGAAAAGGAGTTGAAAAACGGCAAAATCAAAAGACGTAGTAAAACAAATCAGAAAAGCATCTCTAAAAGCATCTCTATAAGACACAAACCCCTCACAGCAGCTTCCGGCACAATTTTTCTTGTAAACCCAGCTTCATAAATTTATATTTCCTGCAAAGGAATGTTATTATAATGAATAGATCCGAAAATAAAAGAAATGTAACAGCAATTATGGTTGCGATAGTGGCTGTGCTCGGCGGCTTCGTTTGTGCTGTTACAGAAGCTTGGACGCCTCACCAAGACATTCCAGGCATTAAGCGCGACAGGTTCCTTCTTCTGGATGATCGTATTATTGAGCAAACAAAAAACGCAAGACTTGCTGTTGGTAAAGTCCAAAAAAGTAAGCATAACCCACTTTTTTCAGAAGACAAGCCCTGGGAAGTTCGCTTCGACAATCTCTACGCCAACGTTATATATGACCGGCAGGAAAAGCTTTACGAATGTTGGTATAGTCCATTCATCATTGATCAGGCGGGCCGGAAACCATCGATTGAGAAACGCAGCCGAACACCCTACCGTCCCAGGAATCGCGAGATGGGTATCTGTTACGCAACCTCTGAGGACGGTCTGAGGTGGAAGAAACCCAAGCTTCGCCTCGTGGAGTTCAACGGCAGTAATCTAAACAACCTTGTCGTTCGCGGACCGCATGGGGCGGGTATATTCGTGGATCTTCACGATCCAGATCCAAAGCGTCGATATAAGATGTTCTTTAAGGGTCCGGAAATTTCCGTGGCGTTTTCTCATGACGGGCTTAACTGGAGTAAGGCCATCGAATGCCCGGAGATCAACGCCAGAGGAGACACGCATAATAATGCATTGTGGGCCCCTACGCTCGGCGAGTATGTGGGATTTACACGCATGTGGGCCCGGCCTCGCGGGCGACAGGTAGCAAGGACATCAAGTAAAGACTTCCTAAACTGGAGCAAGGCCGAAGTAGTACTCGAAGGCCTGGAAAACCATCTACAAACGTATACCATGCCCGTGTTCTACTACGCCGGCGTTTACATCGGTCTGCCTGCTATCTACAATTCCAAGATTGACCGCACTCATACGGAACTTGCCTGGAGCAAAGATACAATTACATGGCATCGGATCGATCCGGGTAATCCATTGATTGCCAACAACCCTAAGAAAGGCCAATACGATTGGGGATGTGTGTACGCGGCTGCATGCCCGGTATTCGAGAAAGATGAAATCCGGCTTTATTACGGAAGCAGTGATGATAAACACTTCGGTTGGCGTAACGGATATTTCTGTCTCGCGACACTACGGCCGGATGGTTTTGCCGGCTACGAACGAATTTCCAAGAACACTTCAGCATTTGTTGTCACCAAGCCTTTGCTATACACGGGGGGGACGCTATGTCTTAGGGCCGATATTTCCGGAGAAGGCTTTATAAGAACGAGACTCCTCAATGACAACGATGAAGAACTCGCCTCAGCCAGGCCTGTAAGACAAAGTGTTACGGATATCAAGGTTGAATGGCAGAACAAATTATCGATTCAGGCCCTCAAGGGCAAAATGGTCCGGTTGGAATTCGAATTGAGCGATGCGAAGATTTATTCATTCAGTTTCGATCACCCCAAGTGAAGATGAAAAGCTTCTTAAGTGCTGCAAGTTAGAATCGTAAATTCGCCATCGTTAAAGACGATATCTTTTAGTTGAACACCTCTAATATTCTTTTCTTTAAGCAGCTCATTAACATCAACAGAAACTTTTGGGAAATCAAGCTTAACATACGCCGGGGCGTTAAGTTTGGATAACAGGTTCAGCCGGCCTATCATTGCGTTCAAACTGCTGTTAACAACAGTGAGTTCAAATATTGCGTTGTTATCGGCAAAACTTAAGTACCTTAACGAAACAGGAACAAATTGTAAAAGAGGAAGGTTTGTTTGTACCACGAAATGGATTTCTTCGCCTTTAACCTTCGGACGCAAAATCTCTTTAGGTAAAAGCTCATTGGAAATCAGGATTTGTATAAGTTCGGTGTGACTGAAAGTAATTTTTGCCATAGCTACCCTTTACCTGAACCCGACTTAAAACCAGTTCTTCGTTTTTCTAATATCGAATTTTATTGTAATTAGGTGATTTTTCAAGTTGTTTCAGTTAAAATGCCGCAAACTTATATTCAGGAGGTTACCCTTAGCCTATGTCCATTACAATCCTCGACATCCCGCCGCTCGGCTCAGTCGTCTTTTCCCAGACCAAAAGAGCCAAAAGAATGTCCATCTCCATAAGAGCTTTTAAGCCGGTCAGGGTTGCATTTCCCCAAAGAACCTCCCTTAAGAAGGCCCGAAAATATTTACTTAAGAATCTTAGCTGGGCTAAACAGAGCCTGGACTATGTGAGAAAGATAGAAAAGGAACATGAAACCACCCTTAACGACAAACCCAAACTGCCTGTAACAAAAGCCAAAACGATTCTCAGGGACAGGCTCTGGGAATTAGCGGAGATACACGGCTTCAAATACAATAAGATTTTCATCAGGAACCAAAAGACAAGATGGGGCAGTTGCTCAAACCTGAATAATATCAACCTGAATATTAACCTGGTCTCATTGACTCCGGAATTAATGGATTATGTGATTCTGCATGAACTCGTTCATACGGAAATTAAAAATCACAGCAAAAAGTACTGGGCCCGGCTGGATAAATACGTTGGTGGCAGGGCAAAAGACTTTGACAAGAAACTGAAGAAGCACAGGCTGGGATTGTAGGTGTGCAAATATAAGGCACGGCCTGGAGGCATGGGACTCAGGCAGGCCGGTTATGTGGTCAACCTTCAGGGACTACCCACCAACAGATGCTGAGCAGAGTAAATTGCCAAAACCTTAAAAGCGCCTTTAAGTCTTTTTTGGAATCTCACAGAACACCCCCCCTGCCTTTTAACTTAAATCGCCTGAGAGACCATTTAAACGACGAACTCGGATTGAGGGATATTCTTATCCCACAACTAACAAATAGATCCAAAAGAACTTAATCCGGCCGGACAAGAGCGGCTCTCATTAACTCAGATTTTTCCTGCCCATCCCTGAATCTCACTTACTGCCCCTAACCATTCAGCCAAAATACTCTCGGAAAGTTATAACGGACTTGTTTTGATAGTGTCATTGTAATGTTGCTATAAACAGCGGGGCCTATACCGAATCAATCGATATAAGCCCCGAGTTAATACAAATCCGTAATATCAACTACGCGATCTTAACTGCTGGTCCCGGTTTAACGCGCATAGAGACGAATGTCGTCGAAGTACATCATACCCGAACCACCGGCAACAGGATTATTCTTATTACCAAGACCAATAGTAATCGTATTGACGTTGGCGAGGTTCACACCCTGGTCGGCAAAGGCCTGAAGATCAATATTCCATTCGGTCCAGGAAATTATTTGCGCAGCGTTAGGATTATCATGGTTAACCACAGCGCTATCGTTGAGAGCAACATACAAATTCTCAGCAGCATTACCGGCAGTACCCTGGAACCAAATTGTTAGTGTGTTGATCCCTTTGAATGTCCAGTCGCGATTGGAAGTCAATGTCAAAGTCGCTTCGGACTTTCCGACGGCATTATCATAAGCCATCGGCATCGATTGTAAACCGCCGTGAACGATAGTCTGCTCGGCAAATGGAGCATTTAAATGAC
This sequence comes from uncultured Pirellulales bacterium, assembly GCA_964634515.1. Lineage (GTDB taxonomy): Bacteria > Planctomycetota > Phycisphaerae > Sedimentisphaerales > Anaerobacaceae > NIOZ-UU13. The sequence goes on from CAZWME010000129.1 coordinate 4,245, forward strand.
CAACGGTAGAACCGTTTATTGCCGGGTTGTCGAATCCGTCCGCCCATGCAAGATATATCCTGTTGCTCCCGGGCTCACCTTCATCAAGGTCATTATAACTCTCCATGTCGTCTATTATAAGGAAGTTGGCGGTAGTGAAGCTCCAGAGAGGACCTGTCCACGGGCTGTCGGCGCTGGCATTATTGGCCTCATCAACACGCCAGTAGTAAGTGGTGTTCCACTCAAGCTGTCCTGGGTCATAGCTTTCGGAACCAAGGTTTCCGCTGCCTTTATATTCGGGCGAACTCGCATCGGCGTTTTTCACGGCTTGCGAGTCTGTGCCGAAGTAAACCTCATGCGATTCGCCAAAGAATCCCGGTGTCCAGGTCAGAATCGGTGTTTGCGATACTCCCACAGCACTATTAGCCGGAGTTGGATTTGCGACAGTTCCTTCAGTTGTGAAACCCCAGACATTGCCTTTGTGGATTACGGCCCCATCGAACTCATCGATGCGCCAGTAATAAGTCCTGGCCAATTCCAGTGTGCCGGGACTATATTCCGTAGATCCATGACGCATACCGCTGGTTGCATTATTAACATCGTCAAAATTGTCACCGAAGTACACGGTGTGCAATATTGCTCCGTAACCTTCCTCCCATTTAAGGTCCACATCAACACTTACAGAGTCTGCTCCATCAGCAGGGTCGGGAAAGTATGCGGTCTTGGGTGGCACAATAAAACTCCAGACATTGCCTTTATGGGTTTCGGTACCATCTAACTCATCGATGCGCCAATAATATGTCGTTCCCGGGACAAGGCCGTCTGGAAAAGCAAATCCCGGAAATCCGACAACTAAAAATGTATCAGGCTGGTTGCCCAGGAAAGCACCTTCAGCGCCATCATTGACTGCGTCGAAATCGTCACCGAAATATACGTCATGCGAAACGGCATCTGTTCCCGGTTTCCATGAAAGGTTTGCCCATGTATCCTCATGAACGATGCCATCAGCAGGATTGGGACCAAAAGCAGTTGGAAATATTCCCAACATAATAGTCTGAATCTCAGCTTGTGTCAGGGCATGGTTGTAGATTCGCACCTCATCTATTGTTCCGACAAACGTTTCTGTGTTGGTAGAATCAACACAGCCGATCGTCACCGGTGTGTCATCAGCGGTATCTTGAAATGTTACATTCCCAGTTGAAACTTCCTCACCGTTGATATACTGTATTGCGGCTCCGTTGTCCCATGTCAGAGCCACGTGAATCCACTCATTAACATAGGGCAAGAGATCTGTATTGCCCCACCACAAACCCGTGCCTCCTCCGTTTGCCCAATCGGCCCGAAACAGGAGAGCTCCGCTTGGCTGGGCCTGCCAGAACCACTTGATATTGGTGCCGGGATCCCAGCCCAGACGTTTGCCGATGATGCCCTGCTGTTCGATGCTATGTCCCTCGCCCTCCCAGTTAATCCAGGCGGCCAGCGTCATGGCATCGGTGCCTGCCGTTGGATCGAGGGGGCCGACCACGATTCGCTCGCCGGCCGTGTCGAAGTGCACGGCTGAGTCCTTATAGCCAGCCACCCAGGCAACGTCACCATTAAACGTCCCATCATTACCGTTTCCCGTGATGTCGGCGGCCTCGGTTCCCTGGCCTTCATCGAATGGCCAATAGCCAATTAAATCCGCCAGAACAGCATTTGTGCAGATGCCTAAGAACAATAACATAGCAACAAACAATTTCATTTTTCGAAACATAATACATCCTCCTGCAAAAAAAGGTTAAGATAACGACCACTATTCCACGGCTTTGGGAAGCAGAAACTGCAAACACCCTAATACACGGACACAAATTTCACTAATATTATCTATACCAAATTACCCACCTTCCCGTCAAGGAAAATCCCTTGAAAAGGCAGTTAAACCTATTTTTAGAATCTCACATACCGCTTCTTCATCTTTCAATGTTAAGCACCTCAGAAGCCGCCCATGAAGAACTTGTCTTGATGAGTATCATTGCGTTCTACCCGAAGATTCTTCGTCAGGCAGCCGAAACACTTGAATTGTCAAGGCAATCCTGATATTCTATTAGAAAAGAGACCCGATCCCAGCGTCTCGGAGTAGGTGAGCATGTATAATCGGGAAGTTCCAATTGAGTGTAATAAGGGGACTGGAAATGGCTTTTGAGCGTTTAGAAATCTCTCGTCGCAAATTTATGAGACGCAGCAGCTTAGCTGTAACCGGCATGGTAGCCGCAACGGCAAGCCCTGTTTTTTCAAAATCGGACACCGGCGTTTCATCCAACAGATACCATATCGATGAGAAAGGAAAGGGTACGCTTCGCGTGGCTGCGTGCCAGATACTGAACTATCCCGATGTAGAAAAGAGCACCCAAAAAGTGCTGCACTGGATAGCAACCGCCGCCCGGGATGGCGTCGATGTTGTAGCATTTCCTGAAGCATGTTTGTGCGGCTATGCAGGCGGTGAGTACTGGAAGACCGCCCGCCCGGCAGATTTCAAAAAGGCTGAGGGTATGGTCATCGAGGCCACGAAGCGGCTGAACATCGCCGTTGTTCTCGGCACGGTACATTGGGAATCGGACAATATCTATAATGATCTTCTGGTCATTGACAAAGGTGGTTTGGTCCGCGGCAGATATTCCAAGACCCACCTCGCCGAATCCTGGCCTGTGCCGGGAAAGAGCCTTCCGGTGTACAAAGTCGCAGGAATAAAATCATGCTTTATAATCTGCCATGACGTCCGCTACCCTGAACTTGTCCGGTTACCTGCTGTTGCCGGTGCCCAAATATGTTATTTCTGCAGCCACGAGAGCGGCCTTAAGCATGAGCATAAACTCTCGGCGTATCGCGCTATGCCAATCGCACGCGCAACTGAAAACGGCATCTTCTGCGTAATGGCCAACGCCCCCGCCGACCCCCAGACACTGCGCGGCTCACACGGTAACAGCAAAATTATTCATCCCGACGGCAACGTGCTCGTCGAGGCGGGCTATTTCAAGGAACGGCTCGTCACGGCAAATATCAATGTCAGTGACGCCTCACGTTCGATCGCACGCAGGGCCGCTAAAGATAACACGATTCTTAAGCAATGGCTAAACGAAGGGACAAAACTGGTTCGGGTCTACGACTGATAAGCGCCGAAGCGGAAAACCGCCCGTGTTTCGTGTCGCCGGACCGGGAAGTGTTAATACGAAAGGAAATGACAAGATGAAAGATAACAGAACATCAGCCTGGATTCTTTTAATGGTCTCGGTTTGTTTATTGGCATCAGCCGGCAAAGCCGCTGAGGAAAAACGAAGCCCGCGTGCGGCCAGGAGCGTGCATTTGTGGTATCGGGCCGAACAGGGCGTCGTTTACTACAATGAAGTAACCGTAGAAAAGAGTTATCCGGGCAGCTACTTCTGTGTATGCGGTTTCAGGCACGGATATTTCGGGATACAGGAATTGTGGAAAGGTAATAAAGTTGTCCTTTTTTCGGTATGGGACCCCGGCAAACAGAACAATCCGAATACTGTACCCGAGGACCGCCGGGTCAAGGTTTTGCACGAGGGCCAGGGGGTGCGCGTCAGCCGGTTCGGTAACGAAGGCACCGGCGGCAAGAGCATGTTCGACTATCAGTGGAACGTCGGCGAAACTTACAGATGTATGGTCAAGACATCCGTCGAAGGCAATAAGACAACATACGCCGCCTATTTCTACCTTAATGAAGAAAAGAAGTGGAAACATCTGGCGACATTTCAAACGATTACCGGCGGTGACTATCTCAGCGGGTATTACTCGTTTGTCGAGGATTTCTTACGCAACGGCGAAAGCGCACAAAATGTCCGCCGGGCACGGTACGGCAACGGCTGGGTCAAGACCAAAGACGGCAAATGGACGCCGCTTACCCAGGCGAGATTCACAGCCGACAGAACACCGACGATGAATATCGACGCAGGGCTCAGGGATGGTCGGTTCTTTTTGCAGAACGGCGGCGAGACTGAGAACCATACCCCGCTAAGGTCACAGATGGACTGCACTGTTGAGCAGATGAGCCGGCCTCAAGCGAGCTTTGACGATGAGTGGGAGCTGGCTTGGACCGATGAGTTCAATTATGAAGGATTGCCGGACAAAAATAAGTGGAATTATGAAACGGGTTTTGTCCGCAACCGTGAAAAACAATATTACACAAAGGCCCGCCCTGAAAACGCCCGCGTTGAGAACGGCACACTGATTATCGAATCACGGAAGGAAGAATACGAAAAGGGGCAATATACCTCGGCGAGCCTCCATACATGGCATAAGGCTGAATGGCTGTATGGCCGAATTGAAGTGCGTGCGAAGCTTCCGACAGGCAAGGGGATGTGGCCCGCAATCTGGATGCTGGGGACAAACCGAAATAAGGTCGGCTGGCCGGCCTGTGGTGAGATTGATATTATGGAGAACGTCGGATTCGACCCGGATACAATCTGCGCCAACATACACACCCGGGCGTATAATCATGTTAAAAAAACGAACAAAGGCTCAAAAATAAAGGCCGAAAAACCTTACGAGCAGTTCCATATCTACGCGATTGAGTGGAACGGGGACCGTCTCGACTTCTTCCTGGATGATGAAAAATACTTCACGTTCAATAATGAAGGGACAGGCAATGACGCCTGGCCCTATGATAAACCACATTACCTCATCTTAAACGCGGCCATTGGCGGCTCCTGGGGCGGCCGCAAAGGAATTGACGATACCATCTTCCCGCAAAAGTACTACATCGACTACGTAAGAGTCTTCAGGAGAAGATGAACCTGACATACACGATGTAAAGGCGGTTTTAAGATCAAACTTAAGACGCGAATGGATATAATGCAATAGAATCGAAGTCAGATGGCTTGAAACACGAGCGAAAATCGACTTCAACTTTCAATTCAACACGCCTCTGTGACCATTTAAATGGCAAATTCTTCTTTTTTG
>CAZWME010000130.1:0-9177 GCA_964634515.1 uncultured Pirellulales bacterium
GAATTGTTCTCGAAGTCGCTTCGCTTGGATTACAAGGCGATTCCAATTACTGTTGAATTCTTCCCAGATTTCGCCATCCAACTTACTTGTATGAACAAGACCAGAAACTTGTTGTTTTTTGAGTTCTGGATCAAAAGACCCGAAGTTCCCGAGTTTTCTCGCAACACTGGCGGGAGAGCGTTTGAGCAATTTGGCAAGTTTGATAACGTCAGGATTGTTAGCTTTGGTTTTCTTGAATGGAATCCTGCAATAAAGGTCGAACGCAAGAATTAATTCATCGCGCTTCCATAGGGTTCCATAATTCGGAGGTTGATTCTTTTCGCTCATCCTGTGGCCCTATCAAACCCTATACGGGTCCGAAAATTGATCGGTGTGAAGTGAAAATCGTCTGGAAAATTCTGGAAACCAGCTTTTTTTAGTCCAAATGACAAACCACCACAACCTGCAAAAATATCTATAGCAGTTGGTTTCTCTTGACCGACTTCTGGCCAGTGATCAGGTATAAATGCTCCTTCGCGAACATTTTTACTTTCAAAGGGATAAACCCGATACTTAAACTTATCTATCTTTTCTATGGCGATAACATCACCCTCACGAATCTCATGTTTTTCGAAGAATCTCTTCACCCACCTTCGATTTCTAAAAAAATTGCGAGGCTTGCCATTAGAGCCATTGATACCAATATCCGTTGCTACCGATTCATTCAGTCCTTCTACTATGAGGATCAGTTCTTTCCCGATGCCTTTCTTCTTATTTGATTGCCCATAACATTGTTTATGAAAAAAATCATGGTGGCCACTGAGATAGATATGATTGTTACTCAAATTACCCTTTGTTATGGAGATCAGTCTTTTTTTGTTACTAACATCTCCGCTCACTAGCGAATCCCTTCAGCCAAACAACAATTTCTCTCATTCTATCCTATGCTGTTAAAGATGCAAGCCCTCTCCAAATAAACTATTTCAATTGATTATCCCTTGGGGATAAATTGATAATGATTACTTAATGAGAGAAATGCCTCCTGTTGTAGGCCAAAGGAGTGGCTCTCGGGGGTAAACTCCAAAGCAAGAAAGCAGACATCGGGGACAAGCTCTGGATAAACTCGGATAAACTCTGGGTTAACTTTACGGCTGCGCTTTTAAGAAAATAGACGTTTTTCATATTGTAAGGATTGAGATTGCCGCAGTCGCTTCGCTCCTTCGCAATGACATTGTTTGCCCATTTTCTTTTGCATGTAACTTGAGAATTGCGGCGAAAATAAACTTGACTGTGGGGCAGGGTGGCTCTTTAATATGTCTTTAACCTCGATACTTACGGGGATTTTGAGCATCGAGAACTGAACAATGGCTAAGGAACTTAAAATGGCTATAAAAGACCTCTGGGCCCAAACGGGTAAATGGCTGCGGTCTCGCAAATTATTTAGCTCCGGGAATTCTCGGCCGGAGGTAGATGATGAAGGTCTGATTAGTCAGGATACGGAAACCGCCAAGGCGGCTGATGCTCAAGGCAGCTCGCCTGCTCAGCAAAGTGATAATCTTGTCGTTCAAGCGGTCCCGCAGATAGACAAAAACGAATCAATCGAAAAACTGCAGCAGGGTTTTGGCAAACTTGCCGAGCAATTGGGAGATATTAACGAGCATTTGGGCCGTCAGGTTACTCAGCATGAAGAATTGATAGGCCGAATCGAACAGTTGCCCAGGCTGATTGAGAGTTTTCCTTCTGTCGTGGAAAGTCAAAAAAAGTTAACGGAGCAGCTTATCGAACAGCTCAAGGCGGCCGCGGCCAAGAACCATCAGTTTCTGGATGCTGTTGAAAAAATCCCTAACGAAACGGCCAAGCAGACCGATGCCCTGGTTGATATCGACCATCAGCTTGCCGCCGCGGCTGATACGGATGTCCAGATGACTGAGAGCTTTAATAAATTCAACCAGACTCTGGACAAACTTAACCAGAGCACCCTCGGCCAGACCGACAGTATCATGCAGATGAGCCGGACATTCTCCACGAGCGACAGATACCTCAAATACATCGTATCCAGGCAGAACAAACGCTTTATCTGGATATTTATAATTTCTCTTAGTGTCTGCGTTGTTGTTATTTTGATTCTGACCGGTATCATTCTTTATCTGAAAAGCTAAAAAATATTATTTTTGTTTGACAAAACCGAATGGTGTGATAGCATTCTCTCGTTCTTTGAAAACAATATAATCCGACAGCAGGTCCTGAAGCTGTGCTTTGGGATAGTCAAACGGGAACACGGTTAGAATCCGTGACGGTCGCGCCGCTGTGTAGCGCCTGTTCCGACATCGGTCGGAAATCCGAGGGGCATTTTATCCACTGTCCATTATTGAAAATCAGAAATGGATGGGAAGGAGCCTCGAGGTAAGACGCAAGTCAGAAAACCTGCCTGTAGTTGGTTGCACACTCGTAGGGAAGCCTGTTTCGCCCGGTACTGATTAGAAGTGAGCTTAAGCTCACTTGGTTAGTGCGGGATTTCGAGACGGCAACCCTGATGTTCTCGCAAGCAGGAACTTAAGTGCAGAAAACCGGCCTGATGTTGTTGGCTGGTATTCGGTTTGAGCTGTAATAAAAAACCGCCGTTCCTTTCGTGGGAACGGCGGTTTTTTTATTAGACGCCCTCGCGATAAGGGCAAACCAAAAGAAAGGTAGGTAAGCAAAGATGAAGAGGAAAGTGTTCAAAGAGCAAACAACGATGTTTGGAATTGGAGGAGATGAAAATATGGCTTCGGGAAGATTGATGAAATTTTGGAATACGGTTTATTTAATTGTTATTTTGGCGATTGTAAGTACCGCGAATGCTGATATAGCGACTTTAGAAGATTTGGATCTGCCGGCGGAATCCTACTGGAACGGCTCAGACGGTTCGGGCGGCTTTACCAGCGCCGGCGTGCACTTTGGTAATAACTATAATACCGACTGGGATTCCTGGGACGGCTTTTCTTATTCGAACATAACCGATACCACAGCAACGGCTCTGGCGGGTCAGTATAATGTCGTCGCGGGGGCAGGTCAGGGAAGTTCGGCAAATTATGCCGTTGCTTATATCGGTTGGGCCTCGCCGCCCACCGTGACGCTCAGCGAGCCCGGCATTGTTGACGGCCTGTACGCAACTAACACAAACTACGCATACTACTCGATGCTTCATGGCGATGCCTTCTCTAAAAAGTTCGGCGGGCAAAGCGGTAGCGACCAGGACTTCTTTCTGCTGACCATTACCGGCAAAAACGCTGACGGCGCAGTGACCGGCACAGTTGAATTCTACCTGGCCGATTATCGTTTTGCGAACAATAGCGACGATTACATCCTCGATACATGGCAGCACGTTGATTTGACTTCATTGGGGGAGGTTGTGAGACTTGAGTTCGCCTTGAGTTCCAGCGACGTCGGCGACTGGGGTATGAATACTCCCGCTTACTTTGCGATAGACACACTTGTATGCCGGTCAGGCTCTGTATATGACAGCCCATATACCGAAGCCGGTGTAAACGGATATATAAATCCCGAAAACGATTGGCAGCATGCCGACCCGCAGGACCCTAATGCGGTAATAAATCCGATATTTCGCGGCTGGGCCACTGAAGTAGTAAGTTACCAACCCGCGCCTGGACTGGACCCGCAGTGGACCGACCCGGCCAGGGCCCTGGGACCGGCTACGGGAGATAATCTCGACATTGTCAGCCTGGGTGATTTGACCTCCGAGCAAATAGGCCAGGGTATGGCCCCGGGTCGGATTACTCTGTATTTCGACGAACCGATTCGTCAGGGCAACGGCTATGACTTTGTCGTTTTCGAGAACGGCTTTGTTTCCGATGCTAACTTGGGTACTGGCTCGATTGAGGGGCAGATGTTGGCCGAGCTGGGATACGTGGAAGTATCTTCCAACGGCAATGATTTTGTCAGGTTCCCAGCAGTCTCTCTGGCACCCGAAGCAGCAGGCGTATATGGTACCATTGAGATTAGCAACATTTATAATCTGGCCGGCAAGCATCCCAATGCTTATGGCATTTGTACCGGCACACCTTTCGATTTGCAGGAAATAGCCGAAGACCCGAAGGTCGTATCAGGCCTTGTCGATGTGAACGATATAAGATACGTGCGAATAGTTGACATACCCGGCAGCGGAGATTTTTACGATGAAGCTATGTTGAACATAAACCCCGGCACCTCGCACGCCTGGGATTTCTATCAGAATAATCATCCGATTTACGATGCCTGGGTTACATTCGGTTCAGGCGGTCTGGATTTAGAAGCGATAGGCGTTCTGAGAGAACAAAACTACAGTGCCGACGTTGATCTTAACGGCATAGTTGACGTATCTGATTTTGAGCTGCTTATTTCGGCGCTGGACAGTCACTTTGGCGGGCCGCAGTGGATAGCCGGATGTGATTTGGCAGAGCCTAAAGACTTAGTCATTGACATTTCAGACTTGGCCGTATTCCTTGACCAATGGCTCAAAACAGAACAGTGGCGTTATTGAGACAATTGTTGATTCAGTTTTATGTGTTACCCAGGAAAAAAAGCCTTTACCTTGACTGAGTTACTGATAGTAATCTTGGTCATTGCCATGCTGATGGCAATACTGATGCCGGCGTTGGCTGCCGCTCGCTCCCGAGGCCGCGCCCTGGCGTGCAAGTCGAACCTTCGCCAGCTCCTGCTTGCCGGCATTGGTTACGCCACCGAGAACGATGGTGCTTACGTACCGGCTGCAAGTGACCTGTGGGACAACTCCGGATTGCATCGATGGCACGGACTGCGAGAGACTCCCGAGGAACCGTTCAATCCTCTCAGAGGGCCTTTGGCAGGGTACCTGGCCGATGGCCGGGTGAAAGAATGCCCCGCAAAAGTGGATTTTATGAAGGAACAGGATTGGAGCACAAATTTCGAGCAGGGCTGTGGCGGCTACGGCTATAACATGACATACATCGGCAGCCGCCTCTGGCAGAATGGCCTCAACAGCATAGAGGCCTGGAAAAATTCTTATGCTTCGACGACGCGTATGGCGGAAGTGGCCTCGCCGGGACGGACATTGATGTTCGCAGACACGGCAATAGCGAATGACCGAAAATTCTTAATCGAATATTCATTTGTCGAGCCGCCTTTTACCGTTCGCAACGGCCTGCCCGTAACGGAATTTTACATGTCACCGTCTATTCATTTCCGCCACGGGACTCTGGCAAATATCGGCTGGGCCGACGGCCATATTGAACGGCGACGCTTGGCAGAGTTTGAGAGCAACAATGCCTATGGCATCGATTCGGTTGATATGAAGCTGGGATGGTTCGACCCGATAGACAACAGCGCATACGATTTGAAATAAATAGTCGGCTCTATATCCCGCCAAAGACATCCGAATTTGTAAAGCCAATAATTAAAAAGGGGCCTATGCCGAATCTTTCGATATAGGCCCAGAATTTACAAATCTAATACATTAGGGAGCCTCTAAAAATTGCTTTTGTCACGAGAACAAGCGAAATTTTCTACGGCAAGGCGGAAGGTCAAAATCGCCGCAGGCATAGCTAAAGCTATGTCGAGGACGCATTTTGGCCTGACAACGCCGCCGTTGAAGATTGCAGCCATTCGCAGTAAAAATGAATTTTTAGAGGTTCCCATTAGCTGCCCAATTTTATTTAACAGCCAAATCCCTTCTCTAAGGTGCCGGTGAATACAGCCGGATATCGTCAAAGTACATCATACCTGCACCACCGGCGGTCGGATTATTCCTATTACCAAAGCCAATGCTAATCGTATTGACATTGGTGAGGTTAATACCCTGGTCCGCAAACCCCTGCAAATCGATTCTCCATTCTGTCCAGGCGTTTATCAATGCAACATCAGGATTGTCATGAGAGACCACTGCACTGTCATTGAGAGCTACATACATCGGTTCAGCGGCGTTATCCGAATTGCCCCTGAACCAGATAGACAAAATGCTGACGCCATCCTCGGTCCAGTCGCGAGGATAGGTTAGCGTCAAAGTCGCCTCTGATTTCCCAACTGCGTTGTTGTAGGACATCGGCATCGACTGCAAGCCTCCGTGGATGATAGTCTGCTCGGCAAATGGAGCATTAGCATTACCAACGATAGAGCCGTTGATAGCCGGGTTGTCAAATCCATCCACCCAGGCAAAATATATCCGGTTACTACCGGGCTCACCTTCATTAAGGTCATTGTAGCTCTCCATATCGTCAATGATAAGGAAGTTGGCCGTAGTGAAATTCCAGAGGATACCCGGCCACGGACTATCCGGATTGGCACTATTGACCTCATCAATCCGCCAATAGTAGGTGACACCCAGTTCGAGTTTTCCCGGGTCATAGGTCTCAGTACCGAGGTCCCTCGTGCCTTTATACTCTGGCGAGCCCGTATCGGCATTTTTCACTGTTTCTTTATCGGCGCCGAAATAGACCTCATGCGAAGCAGCAAAGACACTCGGCGACCAGGTAATAATCTGTGTACGTTTCACATCCACAGCGCCGTTAGCCGGATCGGGACTGCCCACGGCACCCTCAGTAGTAAAACTCCAGACGTTGCCTTTATGCGTCTCGATAATATCAAACTCATCGACCCGCCAGTAGTAAGTTTTGGCCAATTCAAGTGGGCCGTCAGGAGTATAATCTGTAGTTCCCTGTGCTTGACCACCTGTTGCATTGTTCACATCGTCAAAATTATCTCCAAAATATACGGTGTGTAATTTCGAACCGAAACCTGCCGTCCACTTCAGTTTTGTTTCAGGATATACTTGCTCGGCGGCATCAGCCGGGTCGGGGTTGTAGCCGGTTTTGGGAGGAACACTAAAGCTCCAGACAGGGCCTTTCCAGGGACTATTCGGCTCGGTGTCATTGACCTCATCAATCCGCCAGTAGTATGTCGCTCCGTTAATAAGACCATCAGGATAAGCAAATCCGGGAAAGCCCACAACAATAAACGCTGCACCCTGATTGCCTTGAAATGCCTCGGCGGCGCCGTCGCGCACAAGGTCGTAATTGTCACTGAAGTACACATCATGCGAGACTGCCTTATCTCCCGGCTTCCAGGAAAGGTTCGCCCACGTTTCAGGATGTAGCGAGCCATCCTCCGGAGCCGGTAACGAAGCAAAGGATTTATCTCCGAGAGAAGGTGCGACATACTCACCTTCGTACCATCTTATGTTATCTATCCAGAAATCACCGGGCGTATAACCTATGTGCAGTACGATCTCCGCTGGATTGAGGTCCTCAGTAACAGCAGAAGTTGTCAAGCTATATTCCGCCCATTCTTCAGTCATAACGAAGGCCTGTTCGACAGGTGCCGTCCATGGGTCTTGTGCCAGTTCCGGCTTGAAATTGATATCCAGTGTACCTTCCTTGCACTTGAGAAAGACCGAGAGAGTGTATGTCTTGCCCGCTTCGAAAACAAGCCCTCCCTGGTTTAGACCGGTTTCCCAGAAATTTGCTGCTGCTGCCGGAACCGTAACATGTAAACAATAGTTTCCCTCAATAGGATCTTCGTCAACCGCTGCGCCCACCAGTTTGTCAACCACTTCCGTAGTAGCGCCTCCATATGTGCCCCACGGTGTTACTTCACCATCTTCGAAGCCGCCGTTAATAAGTATATTTTCGACTTCGTCTTGTGCGTGGCTTGGACTCAATACTACGAATCCTATCAAAAAAAATGCTGTCAAACGGATTACTCGAGTTCTCATGATACTTCCTCCTGTAAAAAAGGTTACGATAACTATAACTATGCTTTGGCCGCATGCCAAAATCCCGACCTATCGAGATTATTTTCAACAGGTACTAAAAACCTCATCTCTTAAAATTACGAATTTGCTGCTTACGGCGTTTCCGGCTCAAGGGCATACAACCGAATATCATCAAAGTACATCATACCTGTACCGCCGGTAACCGAGCTAAGGCCAAGAGTAATCGAATTTACATTGGCGAGGTTGACTCCCTGGTCGGCAAAACGCGTCAGGCTGATATTCCACCGCGTCCAGGTTGTTGCCTGTGCTGCGTCAGGATTATCATTATTGACTTTGGCGTTGCCGTTGAGGGCAACATACAAAGTCTCAGCAGCGTTAGCCGCGTCACCTCTGAACCAGATTGTCAGAGTATCGACACCATTTACTGTCCAGTCACGTTTATCAGTCAGTGTCAAGGTCGCCTCAGATTTTCCGACGGCGTTGTCATAGGCCATCGGCATCGACTGCAAACCGCTGTGAACGATAGTCTGCTCAGCAAATGGAGGATTTAAATGACCAACAGTAGAACCGTTTATTGCAGGATTACTAAAACCGTCTTCCCAGGCAAGATATATCCTGTTGCTGCCTTCTTCACCTTCATTAATGTCATTGTAAGCTTCCATATCATCAATGATAAGGAAATCGGCAGTGGTGAAACTCCAGAGAGGACCTGTCCAGGGACTGTCCGGATTGGCGCTATTGGCCTCATCAACACGCCAGTAGTAAGTCGTATCCCATTCAAGCTGTCCGGGCTCATAGCTCTCGGAACCGAGGTTTCCACTGCCTTTCAGCTCAAGTGAACCTGCATCGGCGCCGAAATAAATTTCATGCGAGGCACCAAATCCCGGTGCCCAGGTTAGAACAGGTGTTTGCGTTACATCCAAAGCACCGTTAGATGGACTTACACTCTGGACAGCGCCTTCGGTAGTAAAGCTCCAGACATCTCCTTTATGTGTTTCGGCAATATCAAACTCATCGACACGCCAGTAGTAGGTCCTGGCCATTTTAAGCGGTCCGGGATTGTAGGACGTAGCTCCCTGAGGGAGTCCTCCGGCGGCGTTTTCCACTTCATCAAAATTTTCACCGAAGTACACGGTATGCAGTTTCGAACCGAAACCCGGGGTCCAACTTAGGCTTCCTTCGGGATCTACAAGTTCGGAACCATCGGCCGGATCGGGAAAGTATGCTGTCTTAGGAGGGATACTGAAACTCCAGACATCACCTTTCCATGGGCTATTTGGTTCAGCCTCATTGACCTCATCGATTCGCCAGTAGTAAGCTGTGCCTGGTACAAGACCATCTGAATAAGGAAATCCTGGAAAGCCGACAACAAAGAAAGTGTCGGTTTGGTTGCCCTGGAATGTACCTTCGGCGCCTTCGCTGACAGCATCAAAATTGTCACCGATATACACATCATGTGAGACTGCAAAATCTCC
>CAZWME010000131.1:0-1866 GCA_964634515.1 uncultured Pirellulales bacterium
TTTCCTAAACTTCGCGCAATCCGCCGGACAGTTTAAGCTTACCGGAAGTCTTAAGGGGTATCTGGCAACCTGCGTAGCTAATAGTGCACGAAACAGAAACATAGCAACGCACCGGCGGAGGACCAACCGGTGGAATGGGAACGCGCCTGTGACATCAAACTTGGAAACACCAGACCAATGGTTAATGGATGGTGAAGAGCTAAGAAAAATGAGCGACGCAATATCTCAACTACCATATGAACAACGGGAAGCGATAACCTTACATTTATATGGCGGGATGAAATTCAGAGAAATAGGTGTGCTGCAAGAGGTGTCAATCAAGACGGTCCAAAGTCGATACCGATGCGGATTAAACAGACTGCGGTCGATACTGAATCGTGAGGTGCAAAAGTGAGTTCGACAGAAGACATAGAGAAGCGTATCAAGAATGTTAATATTGTCATCGATTCGGAACACAACAAAAAGGTATTCAGCAATATTTTGCAGGCATTTGAGAAATCAAAAGCGAAAGAGTTTGCTCCAACCGGGCCGAACATATGGAGAATAATTTTAAGGAGCCCGCTGACCAAAATTGCCGCAGTGATTGTGATAATCTTAGCAGTAAGCTTTTTTAGTACTCACCGGACCCCGGACGAGCAGGAACAGCCCGAAATTGTGGAAGTTAAAAAATCCCCTGTTGAAATGATGACGGCGATATCGCTCGAACGCGCATTTCGACGAGGAGGAATAGAAGCTGTAGAAGAACAATGTAAACAGGCTTTTAAGCCGCTTGCTCCGCAACCAAGAAGCTCATCAATCAAGCAGATACTCGCAGAATTTAACGGTAATGGTAAAAGTTCAGAAAGGACAAGACCATGACAATGAATAAAAGCAGAAAAACAACAAGGGCAATATTTGCTGTTTTGGTACTACTCGTATCAGCACTATCAGCCTTTGCATACCCGCCCGACAACGCGGCTGTGCTTTATTACAAGGCCTTCACGCTGTATGAATCCCCGGAGCAGACGATTGATTTGTGGGACTACTGGAAGGGAAACATAGAGTCAAATAAGAAAATAGAGGAATTCCTGAAAAAGAATCGCAGAATCATAGATATGGTTCTCGATGCCTCCCGAATAGACCATTGTGACTGGGGACTGGACTATTCCCAGGGCACGGAAGTACTGCTGCCCCCTCATCACAAGGCCCGAGATATATTCGCGTTATTAGCTGCTGAAGCAAGAACGCAGGCCGACACAGGCGATTACAAAAAAGCCCTGGGTCGCTGCATCAGTATATACAGGATGGCACGACATCTCAACGAGCGTCCAATCATAAGCTACCTTGTCGGTATCGCTATAAATGCCGCAAATAATAAATGCGTCACTCAATTCCTGTCGGAGATGCCACAAGAGGCAGAGATTCTGATCTGGTTGAGAAGTGAACTCACAGAACTCGACAAGCAGCCATTCTCCATAGAACCGGTGCTTCGCTGGAAACGCGAAGCGGGGATAATATCTATGTCACCCGAAAGAATCAGGGATGCAGTACAGGCCGGCCTTGACGATGGACCCACCAAAAAGAAAATCCTTGAAAGGATTCGTACGGCCAACCAGCAATTCTTTGCTAAAAACATCACTTATTGGAACAACTATATGGACAGCGTTGAAGCCGCCTTTGACCTGCCGTATCGGCAGGGATATACAAAGCTTAAGAAGTTAGACGAAGAACTGTCGAAAGAATTCAATAAAAATACCGATGCGACCTTGACTACTGTTTTTGGACCCACATGGCAGAGAATCTACAGCTTATCAATAAGATTTAATACTCACTCTAACGCCCTTAAGGCAGCTATTGAGATTTACTTGATAAAGGCCAGGACCGGCA
>CAZWME010000131.1:1966-9152 GCA_964634515.1 uncultured Pirellulales bacterium
ATACTTGTTTGGAAATTTAATCGCGGAAGCAAAGATGCTCTGCGGCAGATCTATGAAAAGTTCAAAGATGACCTGCTGGGATTGGCTATCACCCTGTTAAGAGACAGAAGCCTTGCCGAAGACGTTGTGCACGACGTATTTGTTTCGTTCGGCGGAACTGTTGGTTCTTTCCATCTCAGCGGGAGCCTGAAAGGCTATCTTTCAACCTGCGTTGCTAACAGTGCCCGTGACAGGAACCGCCTAAGGTCGGCGTGGCTCGCAGGGCCGGACGTTGTTGAAACAGCCTGCTACGATTCGGACGGGCCGATTGAAAACGCGATCGGCATCGAGAAATCCGGCGAGCTGCAGGATTTACTTGCCCGGCTTCCTTACGAGCAGCGTGAGATTATCGTGCTGCACCTGCATCACGATATGCGATTTCGGGAAATAGCCAGGGCCCTTGGTATTTCGATTAATACAGTCCAGAGCCGATACAGATACGGTTTGGACAAGCTTCGTTCAATCATAAATAGTATGGTGACAAAATGAGACCTAAAGAAAATATAGAAGAGTTCGTAAAAGTCAGAAAGCCGGATGTAACAACCAGCCGCAAAATGGACAAGCGCACCCTGGAAGACTCGCTGGCAGCTATGGAGCAAACTATCCAGGCAAAATCGGCTGACCATAAGCCGAGCACTGCCCGGATAATTACTCTAAGCAGGATGATTAAGTTTACCGCCGCGGCGGCTGTGATAATAGCAGGTATCAGCTTTTTTATCGCTCACCAGGGCCCGGGTGAGCAAGATGATACTATTATAGTTGCAGAAGTTACCGAGTCCCCGGCTGAGATAATGACGATGAAGTCACTGACAATCGCTTATCGCAGGGGCGGCATAGAAGGAATTGAAAATCAATGTGAAAAGGCCCTTAAGATTCTGGGACCACAACCGGTGAGTTTATCATTGGAAGATTTATTTAACGGTTCCAAAAGCTAAGTACAGAAAGGATAAAATCATGAAAACTATTACCAAGAAACATTTAACAACAACTACGTGCGTTACTCTTATGCTGCTTATACTTACTACCGGGGCCTTTGCCTATCCGCCTGATCCGGACAATGCCGCCCTGCTTTACTATCAGTCATACATTGCCCATGAAAAGGTGGACGATACTATGGGGGATATGGTGAGTGATTTATCAATGGGCAAAATCGAACCGAATGAAAGAATCAGAAAATACATCGAAAATTGCCGAGGGGCGATTAATCTTGCCGTGGCCGCCGCTGAGGTTCCAAATTGCAACTGGGGCATGAAATATTCCGACGGATTCGAGATGTCGCTGTCTCACCTTGCTCAGACAAGAAAGCTGGCCTTCATTATAGGCGCCAAGATCAGAATTCTCGCAGCAGACGGCGACTACCGGCAGGCCCTTGATCGCAGTTTAACTCTTCACAAGATAAGCAAGCATGTTGGCGACGAGACAATAATTTCAATGTTGGTAGCTATGGTGATCGGCAAGATGGCTGATAACCACATTCAATATCTTCTGGCTGATATGCCGCAAGACCTTAATACATTGACGTGGTTGAAAAGCCAGCTTGCAATTATAGAAAGCAAATCCCTTTCATCCAGAGCTACAACTAACTATGAAAGGGAGCTGTCTCTCGAACATATGCAGCTTGATAAACTAAAGGAACTGATAGAAATAGTTCACGGTGGTCCCGTTAAACCGGGCAGTAAAGAAGCCGAGCAGCTTCGCAACGTTGACCAGGCTACTATCGATAAAAACAGGGCTTACTATATTAAGCATATGGATACACTTCAAACGATTTTGAGCACGCCTGTGAACTATGCGAAGGTTTATAGCGAGCTTAAAAAGCTGAACGAGCAGCCGCACAAGGACCTTGCCGAAAACAACACTGATGCTTATCTAACGTCAATCCTTTCAGCAAGGTATGGTAAAATCGTCAGTAACGAGATAAGCAGTAAAACATTAACCAACGCTATTAGGACGGCAATCGAGATATATATACAAAAAGCCCGAACCGGCCAATTGCCTGAGACTCTTCCCGCAGGTCTGCCGAAAGATTTATTCAGCGGAAAGGATTTCAGATACGAGAAAACGGCGGACGGCTTTACTCTTCGCTGCCGGGGCAAAGATTTAGACAAGAACGAAACTTATAAGTACGAATTCAAAGTCAAATAGTGATTTACATATATCATCAGAGACAACAGGCCGGGCTTGAAGACCCGGCCTTTTTTTATGCGCTTCATTGCCAGCACACAGAAAAAATATTAATAAAAGAGGTTGCGCACAGACACCCTTTACCGTCTATAATAGTGAAGTCTTGAAAGGCAAACATCAGGAGGTTTTTTGCGAGACCGACAGAAAAAACTTTTAGAGTTGTTGGACAAGTCCGGGGCGAATCTATATGCGCTTTTGACCAGGCTGACACTGCGCGAAGATATTGCAGAGGAACTGATGCAGGAATTATTTATAAAACTCAATAATACAAGCCGTTTCGATAAGGTCAGAAACCATTACGCTTATGCCCGCAAAACGGCCATTAATCTGGCTTTCGAGTGGCGTCGCAACCGCAAACTAAATCGTGTGGGCCTGGACCAGATATCCGAACCGGCTTCCAACAGCATTTCACCATTGAATAAACTTATCCGAACGGAAGAGTTAGATGAAATATTAAATGCAATTGGTAAATTGAATAAAGTACCGCGTGAGGCCTTTGTAATGCGATATATCCAACAGAAACCATACGAATATATCGCCGGGCAATTAGGTAAGACCGTCCATCACGTCAGAGCGTTGTGTTCGCGGGCCTCAACTCGCATTAGGTACATACTTGAACGAAATCATTCACAATCTTTTGTAAAGGGAACACAAAATGTCAAAAATCGACGACAACCAAATCCACAATCGGCTCAAAATCCTCTCACAGATTGAGCCGAATTCCGAGTCCACCCGCCGTGCCGTGCAGCGGACTCGTGAAGCCCTTAATGCACATCAATACACGGCCACGACAATATGGCGAAACATCTTCACGAATCCAATAATCAAGTTCGCCGCCGCTGCGGTATTGATGATTGGTTTCGGATACATCGGCGGCAGACTTTCCGCCCGGCAGCCGCTTGATGTTGAAGAACTTCGAGTTGTTATTCGAGAAGACCTGAGCAAGCAGATGAACGAGCGCTGGCAATTTGCTTTTGCGGCCAATTGCGCTCAGCTCAAAGACGAGCTTCAGCAGCAGGTTCGGCGAGACCTTATGGAGTTCGCCACACAGACTTTAGCCGCATCCGGCACCCTGACAAACCAGCGTCTAATAGAACTCGCCCGGTTAATCGAGGCCGCACGAATTACGGACCGCCAAAGGATAGAAAAGGCCTTCAAGCAAATAGAACTCAATCAAACACAGCTTGGAAAAAGCTTAGTGGCCATAGCTTCCCGAAAGAACGAGTTGTCAGATACACAATAAAATTAACCTCATAATCGAAAGGAACAAAATATGAAATCTTTAACCAGAATGATTATTGTGCTCGTCGTTATCAATCTAACGATAGGAAATTTTGCCTTAGCCCAAAACGCATCCAACGAAGTAAACGCAGAACCTGTTGCGCCTGTAGCACCAAGTCGGGTCCGAATGCCTGTGACCCCAAAGCCTATTCAGCCACTGTCTGCTCCTCCAGTACAAATACCTGTTGAACCGACTCCGCCTACAGAATTGGGACCGGGGGAGATGAACATTTCCGGCAGAATCGGCTTAAGCGGTAGCAAAGTTATCACTGGCTTAAGCGGCGTAGAAATTCAGGGTCTGCCGGGCAATCCTGTTACTGACGAAAATGGCTTTTACACCGCCACTGTTCCCTACGGTTGGAATGGTACCATTAGTCCCACAAAAAAAGGATACAGATTCGAACCACGCAGCAGAGTCTACAGAAATATCACTAAAAATCTAAAAGCGTTCTATACAGCAATATGGAATGGTCCTGCGCCTATGTTCGCTCGTACCGGCAGCCGGAAAGTTCTCGTTATCCCAGCAACAGACGTTAAAGCGGAAGACCTCACGGCAATAACGGAAGATTTGCAGGTTATGTCTCATATCTTCGACGAAAGATTTAAGGAGCCGCAGGAGATTCAGGGGGTATTCGTTGATTTCGGTGATATCTTCGGCAGGGACAGCCGTTCCACGGAAGCTATCTATATACAGAACTATGGAGTGCTCTTTTTGATGGAAGTAAATTTCGCATTTTCAGCTCCACCCGAACCGCAGGAGCAGGAAGTTCAGGAGACTGAAGAATATATTGATCCGGATTGGCAGCGTGCAAAACAGAAATTATTCTCGCCCCAGGGCTTCGGCGGCGCTTCTGTTCCAGAAGAACAATACAGTGCGCAACAAATTAAGCAGATAAAAACAGAGCTTATCAGAACACTCAAACACACGGCAAATATTCGAAACTTACAACCGGATGAATGGATAATCCTGACAGTCATCGGAAAGGCTCGGCAGATCCCAGAGCTGCCTGATTACATGAGGGGTGGTGGTATGGGCCGCAGCAGTTATGGCTCTTCCGGCCGCTCAAGGGGCGGTATGAGTAGCGGCATGATGGGTGGCGGTATGGGCGGCGGCGTGATGATGGGCGGCGGTATGGACAGCCGAATGGGTGGCGGTATGGACAGCCGAATGGGTGGCATGGGAGGCCAGGCTTTCGGCGGCGGTGTGATGATGGGCGGCGGCATGGGTGGAATGGCCGGCGGGGGAATGGGAGGCGGCGGTTTCGGCGGCGGCGTGATGATGGGCGGTATGGCATACGGAGAAATGGGCTCACCATCAACGACGGTCCTGACAATACGGGCAAAGAAGCTGCATGTGGATGCCTTCGCCAGCGGAGATCTTGATTTTGAACGATTCCAGCAAAAGGTGGAGATTTTCACATACTGATTATCAATTGAAAGGAAACTTACAATGACAAGACGCAAAATCATACTCGGTTTGCGGTCCGACTGATTCTGAATCGATGACTTTTGAAAGCTTTCGCAGTTAAAGTGAAACCTTTTTGATGTGAGGCAAAGATTATGAAGGATAGGACCATTCGCAAGCGAGTAATCGCAGGGGCGATAGTACTGCTCATGTGGGGACTGTTCACAGGCTTGCGTGCTGATGCGGCCACTTCGCCGGATAGTGACACTGTGGCGGCCCCGACCAGAGTCCTGCACTTTCCACAGGACCAGTGCATGGGGAGATTGTCCGTCGAGGACCCGAACCTTGGTAGTTCATACCTCGAATCAGGCCGGGATCTGTCCCTGCCCCTGGGATTAGATCCGAAGAGGGTATGCCTGAGCAGTGGGTGGGATTTTACAGGCCTGGCACGGGGCGACGCGGTCGTGCCCGTAGGACGGAACGTTCAGCTCCTCGTAATGCTGCGACTCCGACAGGAGGATTCCGCGAAGATTGCGGCGTTGCCACCGGCTCAGTATAAGATGTCCGGTAGCGACCGATGTTACGTTGATCCCGACGATCTTTCGGGATTGTCGGAACTTGGCCCGAATGACCTGTACATGCTCAAAATCTCTTCACTCGTCAGAACCACCGATGCAGACCTGCGTGTCCTCAAACCGATCTCTCATCTGACGGGTTTGCAGATACTCTGCTTGTACAAGACAGGCATAACCGGCAAAGGTATGGAGTTTCTCAAGGAACTGCGTTCACTCAAAGCTTTAGAACTCGCTGAAGAAAGGATCGGCGTCAGTGGCTTTGCAGCCCTAAAAGACCTGCCGGAGTTGGAGTACCTGGATCTCTATACGTGGGTGACCGATGCCGACCTCAAGCAGGTGGGGCAACTGTCCAATCTACGCTGGCTGAAGATAGCGGGTGGAAAAATGTGGGGCCCGGGCCTGGCCGAGCTGGCGAATCTGCCCCGATTGGAGCGCCTATGTATCTGTAGTGGTAGGGGTGGCAACCCAATTTCCGACCGGCACATCAAATTTTTGGAAGGTCTAACGCAGCTCAAGAGTCTTACACTCTGGGGCAGCGCCTGCAATAACCTCACCGATGCCAGCCTTGCCTCCATAGCCAAACTTAAGAATCTTGAGGAGTTGTACTTTATCCGTACCAGCCCGAGATTTACCCCTGCAGGCGTGGCCCACTTGAAGGAGCTAAAGAACCTCAAGAAGGTGGATTTTGCGCAAACATTGTTTAGTTCTCAAGGTGGCGATCAAGTGATACGCCACTTAGCCGCCCTGCCCAACCTGGAATCCATTAAGGGGCTTTATTGCCTAACCGCTGAAGGCATGAAAACGCTGACGGCCTTCCGGAATCTCAAATGCCTGCTTGTCGGGCTGAACGGTCCCTGGCAGGGCTACTACGGCCCCACAGGCTTATCTCACCTGGCCGGCCTCGGCTCCCTTGAGGAACTCATTATTAGCAGCAGCTCATTGTCTGATGAGGATGTGGCCTGCCTGGAGCCATTGGGCCGTCTGAAAGAACTGATTGTCGGGAGCAGGCATTTGACCGACCGAAGCCTGGTATCTATAAGCAAGCTGAAACAGTTGGAATCATTGAGTTTTTCGGCTTTTGGCGGTGCAGGTGTGAGCAAGAGCGTACTGAAACAATTGAGTGGCTTGACGAATCTCCATACCCTGGATGTCAAAGTGCACCCGGTTGTGACAGGCCCGGCCGATGGAGTAACGCTGGACTTTTCGGCGCTGACGAAACTAAATACACTGACTCTGGACGGATGTTCCCTGCAGGATGACGACCTGGCGTCTTTGGCGGGACTTCATCATCTCGAATGGTTAGTACTTGCAGGCGACTTTACAGAAGAGGGGCTGTGGCATCTGAGGAACCTGCCCACAGTGAAGCATTTGCTTATCAGAGGTATCACCTGTACCGACGGTGACCGTCTGAGCGATATTGGAGGAGTGGCGAAATTCGAAGAAATGACACTCAGCGGGCGGGTCACGGATAAGGCTCTGCGCCGTCTTACCGGCTTTCCTTCCTTATGGTCGCTCACCGTAGAGACCAATGAACCGATTTGGCCCGCAACCGTCGCCCGGCTCAAACAGGTCATGCCCATGATCACATATATTCACATCCGCAAACCGATGCGGATAATGCAGCCGGCAACCCGACAATCCCGAGGGCAGCGGGAACGTACTCGAATCAGCCAACCTCGTACTAATCAGCGCCGCCGCAGGT
>CAZWME010000132.1:0-9106 GCA_964634515.1 uncultured Pirellulales bacterium
ATTCGTTGTCAAAAATGAAATCATTTTTTGTCCTTCTTGATTTTTCATGGTTATATATCTCCAAAATCTGTTTCAAAGCTACTGTATTCCAACAATCTCCGGATTGCCCACCTCAATAACCATCGGGCTGTATGCCGAATTGACAACTTTAGAAAACTCTGCAAAAGAGGAACAATCACAGAGACCTATCGTGAAATGTGCCGGTTCCATTTCCATAAATTTATTCAAGCCCTTGCGGCCAAAGCCAAAAACTGTCATCTGACCCTGCATCGGCCAGTAAGAGTCTATCGCCTCATCATCCTCGTGGTGAATTAAAAAGATTGCCCGATTATCATCACCAAAACAAAGCCATTCCCCCGTATGGCCGGGGACGGATATGTCTCCATCCCATTTCATTTTCGCAAGGGTCCTCATGCCATTCGGTGTACCAGGTCTGATGCAATAATCCGAATCTTCATTAAGTTTGCCGCCCGGAGTGCCTTCATATAAAAACCAGTATGGTTTTCGCATTTTCAAGACAGTCAGCCTTGCGTAAGCCGGGAATATGTCCCAGATACATTCCATTTTCCCATCATTGGAACGAGAGAAGATACTGACCTTTATCGGCCCGCGGCTGATTATTTTACTGTTAGATACAGTTTTGCCCGGGTGGCAATAACCTTCCGGATATCCCATATTGGGGATGCCGCGATACTCGCCTGCAGGACCGCCTCCCGGTCTATATCCGAGCCAGTCATTACCGTCTTTATCTCTGATGCCGGCGAATCCGGCTCCTTGTTTGTGATAATAATATGTGGCGTTTTGTGTCTCAATCTTGAAACTTTCCTGACCTTGATACTCAACTGTATCAGTTAGACGGACAAATGGTTTGAAAGAAGGTGGTGAATGAACAGTTTCAGCATGACTGAAGTAAACATGAAAGATGCGTGTCGAATTTGCAAGTGTCTTCCCATCAGCCATAAAGGTAATTTTGCCTTTCGCATTAGTCCTTGGGGCAAAGTCGGGATCTTTGTCGAATTGGAACGTTACTGAGCTTTTGATTATTTCGCCCGAAGCATCGACCTCAGTTACTCTGATTGATTTGGCATCATTTTTTTTTTACCGGTTCGTCTGAGCAGTTGATTAAAATTCATCTCAACCTCAATGGGTTTATCCAGACGCTCGTATCCTGCTGCGCTTACTCTGACAGGAACACGGTATTTGCTCGCTTCATCTAACCATGCCCCCTTTGCCTTGTATGTACCTTTGTTTAACCAAATATCAACCCGCTGGTGTTCCTGGAAATCTTTTTGGAGTATATCTAAATCACCATCACCGTCCAGGTCTCCAATTCGACCTTCGTGTGTTCCTATACCAGTGGATACAATCTGTATTTTAAATTTACCTTTTCCATCTCCGTAAAGAATCCACTGCCTGCATTTATCGCCCGATCCCGGCCTGTACATTTCAGCGGCGTAAATATCCAGATTGCCGTCGCTATTTATGTCGCCAACCTGCAAAGTATGTCCGTGGTCCACTTTTTCGATCAGCGTTTTTTTAATCCAATTATCATTTTTCCATTCGTACAGGTTTAACGGGCCTACTCCATCGCCTGAATTCATCACGATTTCAGGCCGGCCTCCTTTGATGAAATCACCGGCTGCTGAACGTGACATCCCGTATTTTTGGTCAACTATGTTAGCGGTAAATTTCTTGTCGCCATTGTGTTTGAACCACATGCCTCCGCCAACGAGGTCTATTTTTCCGTCAAGGTCAATATCAGCCTTGGCAAAACCTTCATATTTGAACGCACGCGGCCATGACCATATTTCCGTGAACGACCAGTCATCTTTCTTTTTCGGATTATCAGGTATGTCGGCGATCAGGAGCTTTTGCGCTCTTTGGTTCCAAAAAACCAGTTCCGCCTTGCCGTCGCCATCGAAGTCGCCGAATATCTGGTCGTGGTGCTGCTTTTGCCCCTCGTTTTTGATGGTATAGCGATTCCAGGGTTTATCGGGGTTGTAGTTTGGATATGGATTCTCCCACCACCAAACTTCATTAGTAGCCCAACTGCCGCCTTGCAGGATATCAAGGTCACCGTCGCCGTCGATGTCCCAATATGTACCACCGGCCTCGATATGGCTTTTTCGATTGTCGAGAAGATGCCTTTCCCAGCCGTCACGGGTACGCCGGAACCATACCATACTCGTTTCCTTACTCCAACCGGCAATAACGAAATCGTTCACTCCGTCTTTATCGATATCCAGAATCAAAGAGGCGGCCTGACGTTCAACATCGGGCTTTGGTATATCTCCTTCCATGCTCGATAAATGAATCCAGGCCTTGCTCTTATTTTCCCACATCTCGATTGGTTGATAGTTCCCGCTCCAGTTCGCACCTATGATATCCATATCTCCATCATTTCCAATATCACCAGCCTGGATGAAATGAGAGCCTTTAGTGGATATGATTTGCTTGTTCCATGATAAACCACCGCTCTGATTTATATAGACAGCCACTTCATCAGGATCGGCACTCTGGTGCATTTCCGATGATACCACATCTATTGCGCCATCACCGTTGATATCCCCAGTTACCAATCCATGAATAACACATTCGATAGATTCGGCGATAATATGTTCGGGCCAATCTACCTTCTTCGGATCGGAAGGTGCCTCGAACCAGGACATCTTATAAAAACTACCCTTTAGTTCCGACGGTGAAAGAACGACGTCCGGCAGGGAATCTCCGTTGATATCGGCTATTTGTATGGTAGCATTAGAATGCCAATCTCCAAATCGGTGTGCGCTCCATGGTCCGTTTATTATGTCCCTGGTATTTTCATACCAGATGCCGCCGATGACTATATCAAAGTCCCCATCCTTATCAATATCACCCAGAGCGATACCTTCTCCATGCGGACAATCAATAACCCTCTCAGTCCATGAGCTGGCCCGGTCCTGACGCCATAGATGGATTGTATTGCCTGCTTTATGGCCGAACTCAGATTGGTCTCGCGTAATAATATCCAGATCTCCGTCTTTGTCCAGATCGCCAAGCTCTATATCGTGGGTAGGATGG
This sequence comes from uncultured Pirellulales bacterium, assembly GCA_964634515.1. Classification (GTDB taxonomy): domain Bacteria; phylum Planctomycetota; class Phycisphaerae; order Sedimentisphaerales; family Anaerobacaceae; genus NIOZ-UU13. The sequence continues at coordinate 3,061 of CAZWME010000132.1, forward strand.
TTCGCAACTTTATGAGCTTTCCAAATGTCCTTTGCAGGGTCATCATGAGGCCGGGGGTTTTCATACCATATCAAGCCACCCATAACGATATCTAAGTCACCATCTCCGTCAACATCGCCTGCTTCACCATCTACAGTATTATATCCGCCTTCCGCTATGGTCGTTTCAGTCCAATGGGGGTAAGAATACCATACAAGAGGACCGTTGCGTCCTCCAATAATGACGTCTAAAAATCCATCACCGTTGATATCACCGATTATCTTTGCCCAGGGGTCTTTCGGCCCGACGTTATCCAAAACCACATGGTTAAACGGTATATCAGCAGCTAAAGATATCGAAGAACTCAACAATATTAACAGGACAATTACAATTCTGATTTTCATAATAAAAACTGTACTCATGTTAGTATCCTTTTTTAATTCATATCATTTAACTTAGACCAAGAATCTTCTTATTTTGCTCGGTATCAGTTTGGCCGCCGGCGAAGTCGTCAAAGGCCACTTCCGCCGCTTCAATTATATGGCTGGCAATAAATGGCGCGCCTTCTGCAGCGCCTTGTTCGGGACTTTTAACACAGCATTCCCACTCGAGGACTGCCCAGCCGGTATAGCCTGCCTCTGTAAGCAGGGTAAATACTTGTGTAAAGTCCACTTGTCCGTCACCAAGGGAACGAAATCGCCCGGCACGTTTTGCCCATGGTTGATACCCACCATAAACACCGACGCGTCCCGTTGGTCTGAACTCAGCGTCTTTTACATGGAATGCCTTTATCCGGTCGCCGTATAATTTTATGAAATCAAGATAATCCAGTTGCTGAAGCACAAAATGGCTCGGATCATAAATCAAACAGGCGGCTTGATGCTCGTCAGCAACGTCCAAAAACATTTCAAAGGTCGCGCCGTCATAGATATCAGAGCCGGGATGGAGTTCATAGGTGATAGTGATGCCCTCATCCCTGGCCGCATCAAGCACGGGTTTCCAGCGACGGTAGAGTTCCTTAAATGCCATTTCGATCAATCCCGCCGGACGCTGTGGCCAAGGGTACATCATATGCCATGCCAAGGCACCGGACAGAACTGGTACGGTCTTAAGCCCCAGATTTGCTGATGCCTTTACGGATTTGAGCAGTTCTGCTGTAGCCCATTCGACGCGTGCGGCATCATCAAGGCCATCCGGATAGAAAGGCTGGAAAGCTGTCTCATAGGCTGGGTGAATCGCCAGTACCTGGCCCTGTAAATGAGTAGCCAGCTCGGTGATTTCCAATCCTATCTGATTGAGCGTACCCTTTAGTTCATCACAATAGTCTTTGGATTTGGCAGCTTTGTCAAGATCGATAACTCTACTATCCCAGGTTGGAATCTGAACGCCTTTGTAGCCCAGCCCTGCCACCCATTTGCCAATATTTTCCAAAGTATTGTAAGGTTCTTCATCTCGTAAAAACTGGGCAAGAAAGATGCCCGGGCCTTTGATTGCTCTCATTTCAATCTCCTTTTTTATTATATTGTATCAAGACCATAATACCCGGCCAGTTTACCTCCATCCCATGTACCATCTTGTCGTTGTACTTTGGTGTTTTACCTGTTGTAAGAGTATTACGCCCGGATTGAAACATGCTTAGGTCCGTCAAAGTCACGCGATGATAATAGGTCTGGTAGCGAGGGCCTTCTTGATCAAAAACTTTTATCCCGTTGATCAGGATGCCGTTCATATATCCGGGACTCCAGCTCGACCACACAAGCTGGGCGGCCACAGCACCGCTGAGGTCTCCGCGGACATCAAAACTTTCTGTCTTTTCGCCGCTGCGCGTGACCCACTTCTGCGGTATATTATAAGGCTTGCACAATTCCACGGATCCAGTGGTTCGCTTAAGCGAAAGATTTGTGATTGTCATGGTTTGATAGGTCAAGCCGGTTTGGTCGGTGATTCGGGCGACAATCTGTAATGGCTCCTTTTGATCAGGAATCCATGAGGTATCCCAGATGAAATCAAAAGGTGCCTTAGTCGCCGAACCGATGTGATTCATGAGCTGACTATGAAAATAGTGATAGTGCCACTGGCGATAGATACCATCTCCCTCATAGTTGACATCTTCATACAGGCCGACATAATCGACCTGTTTGATTGGGCTTGTGGCGCTGTTAGGCTCGACAGAGAGTTTCACAGTATCACCAAGGGCGTCACCGGATTGAGGCGATGTTATAGTGCCGGTCGGGTGAGGTTTGGTCTCGGGATTATAGTAGATACGAATGTGCAGACCGTTGATTAAATTTTGGGGCCAGCGCCACGGATGCTTTGGATCCACGCGCAGACGGAAACTATTGTTGGGCCCTGATTTGAATACTGATACTGGAACACGGATAACAGGATAGGTATGGTGTTGGTACCCGGCCTGCGGAGCGGGAATGTGGCTGGCTTCGGGGAAATAATACCAGTCGCTATTATTAATTTGGATGGCCAGACCGGTAGTTCCATCATGGCAAAGGATTTTTTCAACCACAATCTCGGCCTTGACAGCCTCAGCTAAATCCAGGTCATGCGACAGTTGTATGGGGGCATTGATATAGCCATGTTCTGAACCGCGATCAGGATGAAATTGTCCCTGTTTTCCTCCGACGCGAATTGCCTGGCCGGCATCTCCTTTTTCATAAAACCATCGATATTCGCGGAACAGATCGCCCGGAACAGGCTGGGCCCCGAGACTCTGACAGTAAAGCAGGGTAAATATGCAGCCAAGCCACAGCTTCTTCATCATATAGCTCCTCTTCAAATCATTAATATTATACTCATTTGGGAACATTTTCCCAATCCTTAGCGAACTGGGCTAATCCAACATCTGTTAGTGGGTGCTTGTACATCTGGAAAAACAGGAATTCCGGGACCGTCACAATATCAACACCGGCGCGCAGGCAGCTTAGCACGTGATTCTGTGTCTTCAGGCTGGCCGCCAGGACATTGGAGCTAAAATTGAAATTATGCTTAATGGTGACCGCGTCAGAGATAAGTATGTCACCCTCGTTACACACAGCATCGAGACGGCTAATCACGATGCTTACAAAAGTAGCGCCGGCTTTCATGGCCAGATAGGTTTGGGTGGAAGAAAAAACCATAGTGACATTGCACTTAATTCCCTTGTCTTCCAGGATCGGCACGGCCTTGAGTCCTTCGACTGTCATGGGTATCTTGATGGCTACGTTCGGGGCCAACTGTGCTGCTTTCTCGGCCTCATGCACCAAGCCCTCGGCTGTATCGGCCATAGCTTCCACGCTAACCGGGCCGGACACGATGCCACAGATTTCTTTGACCACATCCTGAAACTTGCGTCCGGTCTTGGCAATATGTGTGGGATTGGTGGTTATTCCATCCAGAAGCCCAGTGTCGTGCGCGCGTTTTATGGCTTCAATATCACCTGTATCCAGGAATATTTTCATTCGTTATACTCCTTATGGTCTAATACAGATTATCCGTCCGCAATAATCTTTTTTAAGGTCTCAATATTTACCTGAATGTCGGGAGGGTCTCCAAGTTCACTGACGATCAAATCGGCTTTGGAGAAGTCCTCATGCTCAGTATAACCGTTTGTGGTAACAATGCAATGCATCCCTGCCGCCTGGGCCGCCAGAAAACCATTACGGCTGTCTTCTACCACGACACATTGGGTCGGTTCGAGGTTCAATTGATGGACGGCCAGATTGTAGATTTCCGGATCCGGTTTCTTCTTGGATACCACGTCACCGGCAAGAATAGCGGCAAAATGGGACCTGCGTTCGGCGCCGAGCAACCGCTCTACAACAAGAGTAACAGCTCGTTCATTTGATGTCGAACACACCACAAGGGTAATGTCGTCTGCGATGGCCTCGTCCACAAGGCAAGCCACACCCGGACGCAGTGGCAGTTGGCTGGATTCGATAATCTGCATAAAACAGTCGGTTTTGAGTTGATGCAATTCTTTGATAAAACCATCTTTATCTGTGATATTGTCGGGCCATTGATGGGTGTTAAAGTAGTACCTCATGCGTTCTTTACCGCCGGCAACCTTTAAGAGGTCTCCATAAAGCTGGACGTCCCATTCGATGTTCAATCCTTTTTTGGCGAAGGCTTGATTAAAGGCCACGCGGTGGCCGTCTCGTTCGGTATCGACCAGAACACCGTCACAATCAAAGATCAGGGCTTGTAATTGTTTGCTCATACTCACTCCTCAAAACGGATTGGATTTTCCAGATGATGTTTAATGGTTTCCAGGAATCGGGCGGCATTTGTACCGTCCACGGCGCGATGATCGCAGGCCAGCGTAGCGGTCATAATATTACGGATACATAGGGCCTCATTCACCACTGCCGGTTTTTCCACAGCCTGTCCCAAAGCCAGGATGGCACACTCGGGGGGATTAATGATAGGTATAAACTTATCAACTGCATGCATCCCAAGGTTGCTGACCGTAAAGGAACCAATCGCATTGGAGAGCAGCTTACCTTTGCGAATGGCCTCAGTGTTTTTTCGTGATTCCTGGCTTATTTGGATCAGAGTTTTCGTGTTGGCCCCGGCAATGACCGGCACAGCAAGACCGTTTGTTACCGATACCGCGACACCGATATTCACGGCCTTTTTCAGGATAATCTTATCATGAGCAACATGGGCATTCATATGGGGGAACTCACAAAGGGTGTTTGCCACGGCCTTAACGATCATGTCTGTGACCGTGATCTTAATCCCCCGGCTTTCATTGAATTGTTTTCGCCATGTGTTGGCCTCGGTCATGTCTATGTCTGCGAACAAGATAAAATGAGGAATGGTTTGCTTGCTGTGCGTCAAACGCTCGGCGATTTTAGCCCGCATCGGCGAGAAGGGAATGACTTCATCTGCATCGGTGCCGATTGTACTTTCGGCTGCATTCAACACGTCTTCTTTGGTAATCCTGCCTCCGGGGCCTGTGCCGGTCACGGTCTTCAGGTCAATACCTTTTTCCCGGGCAAGGCGTCTCGCAGACGGGGAGGCCACCGTGCCTTTGCGTTCGCACTTAGGCTCTGCTATAGATGGAGCAATGTTATCAGCCGCCGGTGCTGAGGGACTGTCGGCGGGGGGGGCATCTGTGACTACTTTTTCACCGGGTTGGCCGATATAAGCAATCGGGGTAAGCACCCGAACTTCGTCGCCTTCCTTATAAAGGGTTTTTAGAAGCACTCCCGATTCGTATGCCTCAACGTCAAAGGCTGCTTTGTCGGATTCCACAGTCGCAATGATGTCACCTTTTTGAACGGGGTCGTTCTCTTTTTTAACCCAATCCACAATAATGGCGGTCTCAATGTCCTGCCCCACCTGGGGCATAATAACTGCGGTTGCCATGTTTATGCCTTTAAATTAAGTATTTAATATCTCCTTCACTGCGCGCACAATATCCTCTTGCCCGGGCACGCAGGCCTTTTCTAAATTTACATTGAATGGGATCGGGGTATTCTTGCCGGCCAGTATTTTAATCGGAGCATCGAGATAATCAAAAGCTTCTTCCTGTACAATCGACGCGATGTCCGAGGCCACACCGCCGCGGCGTATGGCTTCCTGTATGATGATGAGGTGTTCGGTCTTGCGTACCGACGACAGGATCATCTCTTTATCCAGCGGCACCAGGGTGAACCATTCTTCCTCTATCTTCCCCATACCATGGTTCATGTTCCACTGGGCGTATCGGAAAAATTCAAAGGAAAAAGCGAACAGGGATTGTTCGGTGATGTGGTAATGGAAGTAGACTGGTCCGTCGGACAAGTGATGAATACATTAAAAGAACTGGGGCTCAATAAGAACACACTGATCCTGTTCACCAGCGACAATGGTCCCTGGCTCAATTACGGGAATCACGCAGGTTCAACCGGTGGACTCAGAGAAGGCAAAGGAACCAGTTTTGAAGGGGGACAGCGTGTTCCCTGCATTGTACGCTGGCCCGGCGTAACAGAAGCCGGAACAATAAGCAATAAAATGGCTTCAACCATTGACATACTGCCGACACTGGCTGAAATAACCGGATCACCATTGCCTGACCATATCATCGATGGTG
>CAZWME010000133.1:0-9049 GCA_964634515.1 uncultured Pirellulales bacterium
TAGACATATGTCCGCAGGCGTTCTCTTACCTGCCCGGCTAACTGCTCAAGGCATTGCCTATCGCCGCGCTGAGCCCGTCTGATTAGTTCAGTTTGACACGACTGTTGAACCATTACAGGAATCCCGTTATTATTACATCAACAAAACTATATTAAAGTGCCATCTACGGTGCAAAATGTAACGTTTTTTTCATAATTATAGCAGAGGGCCTATGCGTGCATAATCTCAGTCTATTTCTGCAATTACAGCCGACCTGAGCCTATCCGGGCCTTGTTTTACGTCGTAAAACGTCCCCAGACTGAAAATCAGGCCTTTCGGACATTCAATGGCTCAAGCTTTGCCTGAGCCCTCCATATAACCTGCCGAGGCATTAAGGTATATCTTCTTATACCACAAGCACTTATGTAAACGCCGACAAACATCTTCCATGTATTAATTTCTTGACCCGGCTATTGCCCTGCAAACCGGACTGGAATTGTAACGTTATTTACTGAATACATAGCAAAGGACAAAACCGTATATAAGCCAGATTATATCGGACGTTCCTTTTTCTATCGCAATACTCCTGATACTTTCGGGGATTATTTAATAATTATAACATTTTTTAAGGTTCAAATCAAAAAACTTTTTTTTGAAGCTTTTTTTGAAAAAAATTATCTAAAAAATACCCTATTAATACTGAAAATACTTAATAATCAGAGCAAACAGTTTTTTCAGTTTATTTTAACCTTCTTCACTTTTACTACGTTTGAGCCAGTTATCCAGTTCCGTGGACAGTTCTTTACGAACAGCCTGGTAGGCCGGGTCATCGGCCCGGTTTTTTGTTTCACCGGGGTCATTTTTCAAATCGTAAAGAACTCGGAGACCATTTTCGTAGCGGGCCAGGGTCGTGCGGCCAGTTGAACGAGCAGGTTATCATAAAGGGTTTCGAACTGAATCAAAGGGCATTGAGCTGTTTGCATGTGAGGTCCGCAATCCGAACATCATAGCATTGAGATAACGGCAAATAGAAAAACATAGATAATAACAAGTAAACCGCTTATAAAGACCTTCCAAACTATTTCATATAATAATAACGGTAAAGTGCCGTGAGAATGTGAAAAAGCACGAGGTTTTCCTTGATTTACAGCTTCGTTTGGAGTATATATATTCTCAGATTCTCAGATGGAGTCTCATAATGAATCGTGACATTATTATGAACAGGCAAGCTGCTTTTACCTTAATAGAGCTTCTCGTCGTTATCGCAATCATCGCCATTTTGATGGGCATTCTCCTGCCGTCCCTTCATAAGGTCAGACAGCAGGCAAAGATGATTTCATGCGGCAGCAATATGCGCCAGTTAATCTTCGGTCTGGTGACCTATGCAGAGGACAATGATTCAAAATTACCCCCTCATCCATCCACGATTCAAGCTCCCGTGAACTACCATCGGCCATTCGAGCTGAACTGGAACCGCAACAACGTAGGCCCTGTGGCAGATATTAACAACAAGGCTTACCACCACGCCGGAAGGTATCTGGCTTCTTATCTGAAGGATGTTCGTGTTTTCAACTGCAAGCTCTCGGCGATCAAAGATAATACACCCTGGCCTCCGGTGAATTCCGGACAGCCCGCGCAGGGAACCTATGGCCAATTCTATATGACCGGTTCCTTTGCCCCTCTGCATTCAACTTACACGATATTGTGGAGCTATCAAGGGTATAACCACAAAACGTCAGAGCATGTGGATAAGGCTCAGGGCCATTTCGAGGGCGCCAACCGGCTCGATTCCAGGACAAAATTAGTTGTTCAGGACGCACTGTTCTATCTGACCAACAATACCAATTTGTTATGGCCGAGCCCTCAGCAAACCTGGTGCTCATCTCACCCTTTCAGGGACGGAGCAAGAAGCCACCCGTACTGGGTTTTCAAGGACCCTGCTATGCAGAGACAGCCCAATATTCGGCTCAATGCCGGGTATCTTGATGGACGTGTTGAGGCTTTCAATGCCTGGGATGCAAAGGGTGTGAAAAACTATGGTGCTCAGGCGTTTATTACACCAAAGTACCGCTAAGAGAAGTCATCGGCAGCAATCCTTTGCAAAACATCAGGATTTGACATTAACATACTCGGCCGCAATTTTATCGTGGGTCCTTTCTATCCATCGGCACAAAAGCCGACGATGAGTATCCAGGACATCTTGGTATTCCTCGTTTGTTGCAAGATTCCTCATTTCGCCCGGGTCATTTTTCAGGTCTGTGAGCTGCTCACGGTTTTCACCTGAGTCGTAAATACAGTACTTGAAGCGGTCCGTTCGAAGCATCCTTCCAAGCTGACTTTCTGAGACAACGAAATCACGCCATCGGCTGGTATTTTTCCCTTGTGCCAATGGTCGAAGGCTCCCGCCGTGCATTCCTTCAGGCGTTTCGATGCCTGCATAATCACAAAGAGTAGGAAGCAGGTCAAGGCCGTTGGAAATCAGATGGGTGCCATCTACTACACCCTTAGTAATCACTCCTTTGTAACTCATAATGAACGGAACACGCACGGACTCCTCGTAAAGTACCTGCTTGTGTTCAAGTCTGTGTGCAGAGTCCATGTCACCGTGGTCGCTGGTGAAGACTATCAGGGTGTTATCTTCAATCTGTGCTTGGCGCAAAGCATCAAGTAATATTCCGATTTGCCTGTCAACCATTTCAGTCAGCCGGCAATACAGCCAGCGGTGCAGACGCCATTGATTCTTGGTCCATTTTTCCCGGGTGTATGCCTGGAAAGGTCTTGGATTTATGTACTTTTTCATTATACATTCCGGTTCAGCTTCGGGCACTTCATGATTTACCGGAAGCGGAGGGCAGTTTTTCTCCACGAAATCGTTGAAGTCTCCTGTCTTTCGCACACGGTCCAGTACAGCTTCGCAAGTTTTGGAATCTATATTGCCTATAGGTGGTTTTCCCTGTGTGCGGTTGAAATCATTGATAGCCATATAGCAGATATCGTGGGGATTGATGAACGAGGCAAACATAAAGAAAGGCCTGGTGTGTGGGCCCTTGATGAATTTAGCGCAGGCATCGGCCAATCCCCGGCGTGAGTCGCCGGTAAGATTTCGGTATCCAAGGTTCTGCACACCCTTCATCTTCCTCGGCAGGTGCACCTTGCCCCCGTAAACTGTTTCATAGCCGGCTTTGCTGAAAAGGCGGCCAAGCGACTGCTCTATCATGGCATCGGTCACAGCGGCCCGTGCGGAATCACCGTTATGGCTCATTCCTATTGCGCTGGGCATAAGACCTGTTTGCAAACTGAACCTGTTCGGCACACAAACGGGGTTGCAGGCATAGACCTTTTCGAACCTGATGCCCGAGGCAGCAAGCCGATCCAAAGCAGGCGTTTTAAGCCACTTGTTTGACGTGCAGCTCATCATACCGGCATGCTGCTGGTCGGTCATGATAAAAAGGATATTAGGCCTCTTCTTTTCCCGCGGGCTATATGATGCTGATGTTTTCCGCTCAAACATAAGTCCCGCTGCAGCGGCGGCTGTCGCGGTGATGAATTCACGTCTTTTCATTTTTTCTCCTAAGGCTGCATTTACACGTCAAGTAACGTTACTCTTAAATCTTTATGCCACTTTTCAGTGAAGCATTACACAAAATTGCTTATTTCATTGAGCAATTTCTTTTTTATCTCAGGTACCATTGCCTGTTCAGCAGGATACCCGACCACTAACACCAAAAACGGCCGTTCGTTCTCCGGCCGTCCAAGAATGCTGTTCAAAAATCCCATTCTGGCCGGAGTATAGGGCAATGTAACCAGCCCGGCATTGTGAACAGCAGCAATCAACAAACCCGTGGCTATCCCAACCGACCCTCGCACGTAGTAATGCTTTACCTTCTGTCCATTCGGCAAAATAGCATAATTCCGGCTGAATATTACGATCAGGTACGGAGCTGCTTCCAGAAATGGCTTTTGATAATCCGTCCCAAGAGGCGACAATGCATCAAGCCACTGCTCCCCTGCATTTCCGTGATAAAATTTGTACTCCTCTTTTTCTGCAGCCTCCCGTATGCGCTTCTTCATGCCAGGCTCGCTCACAACCATGAAATACCAGGGCTGCATATTCGCCCCACTTGGCGCCGAGCCGGCGGTGAGCAGGCAATCCTCAATCACCTCACGAGGTATCGGTCTGCTCGAAAAGCTGCGAACGCTGCGCCTTCGCTGCATATCAGCTCGAAAGGAAGCTGCACGTTGCTTCATCTGCTCTTGTGGATATTCCCGGTAAGAATCGAGTGGAACAAATTTGTCTGCTGTCATACTGCCTCCGGGTATTTCTGTTCTTTCGACAGCCTATCTTACCAGACTTGCCCGTGAACATCTATTGTTTTGTGCTCTTAATCAGGCCTATACCATCGGCCTGCTGTGTCCCTGGACTTTGTACTTCTGCAACAATTTAGTCAGTGCTTCCACTATATTGGGATGCTCCTTGCACAGGTTTGTTCTCTCTGAAACATCCACACTCATATCGTAGAGTTGTACCGGAGGGTCTTCAGGCTTGCCTCGGCCGCTCCAACCACCTGAGCCCCTGCCCAGAATCAGCTTCCACTTTCCCTGTCTTATCGCAAACATACCATTACCGGAATGATGGACGGTTGCTTGGCGGATAGGTTTGGTGAGCTTACTACCGGTCAAAGCAGGCAGAATATTATAGCTATCCTCACCGGCATTGGGCGGTAATTCATAATCAAGTATAGCCGCACATGTAGCCATGAGGTCAACATGGCAAATAGTCTCATCGCTGACCGAGCCCGGTTTGATACGTCCCGGCCAGCGAGCTATGAAGGGGACTCTGTGTCCGCCATCCCATGCATCAGCCTTGATGCCTCTGTAGATATAGCTCGGATTGTGTCCAAAGCGCCGCACGCTGTTTGTCTTGCCGCTCATTTTCGTTCCATCCCGCCCCGGCGAGCCATTGTCACTTGTGAATATGACCAGCGTGTTGTCGGCCAAACCGTTGCGTTTGAGAGCACCGATTACCCGACCGGCAACATAGTCAACCTGGCAGATAAAATCACCGTAAGCACCGGCCTTACTCCTGCCTTTGAACTGGGGGGCGGGAGCTATCGGGGTGTGTGGAGCGGTTAGTGGCATATACAGGAAAAACGGCTTGCCAGCGGTTTGTCTAAAGGCCGGATTGTTAATTCTGCCGCCCTTGACATCAATATATTCGACAGCTTTTCTCTCAAGGCCCGGCAAAATCTCCTCCAGCTTCCAATCATTGAGTATTGGCCCGGGAGAACCGAACATATCATCCGGCTTTTTCCCGGCTGGTATGCCGACAGTCTTTTCGTTTTCAATGAAACAATAAGGCGGGAAGTTAGGTACAGCCGTTCCAAAATAATAGTCAAATCCACGGGTAGTCGGACCATTGGCTATGGGCTTTTTGAAATCCACATTTGAGCCGCTGTTTGCAACATTGGTTTTGCCTATACCGACAGGCTCCTCGCCATCTGTGGTCGTCCAGTCCCAGCCGAGATGCCACTTTCCTATGCAGGCAGTGTCGTAACCATGGGCCTTCATGAGTTTGCCGACCGTAAGGCGGCTCGCATCAATTAACGGCTTATCCCAAGGCCACAAGACCGAGCGTTTAAGTCGAGTCCTCCAGCAATAACGGCCTGTAAGGATTCCGTATCGAGTCGGAGAGCAAACCGCAGACGGTGAATGGGCATCAGTAAATCGAATCCCCTCGGATGCAAGCCGATCAAGATTGGGTGTGGGCGTTTTCGAATCGGGATTCTGACAGGCAAGGTCGCCGTACCCCATATCATCCGCCAATATATAAACGATGTTGGGCAGTGTTCTCTTTTCGTTTTTCTTCCGAGCCCATGTCCTTGAGCACCCTGGCATTAGAAGCGTTCCCAGAGCACAACCGGCTGCCTGCAGGAAGTCACGACGCCTGATTGAGAAGTTATTCATTACAGGTATCTCCTAAATTTAATAAGGCACTTCATTTCTTAGCCATCCGGCAGTAATTCCAACACTGCAAAAACAGGGCAGTGATCTGAGGCAACTTTCTCATCTATTACTCGTATCTCTATAACTTTCCATCGTTCCTTTGGTTTGTACATAATATAGTCGATTTTCTTCCTTGGTTTGACAGAAGGCATGGTAGGCTGTGGATCATCCTGAGCAGCATAGGACCACTGCTGACTTAAAAGGTTGATTGGGTCACTGCCTGGGGCAGCATTAAGATCACCCGCTAAGATCATTGGAAGATTATTGTCCAGATATAACTCTTTAATACGTCCGGCCTGATTCATACGATTAATCTGATCCCGCAAGTGGTCTAAGTGTGTACCTACAAAAACTATCCTTTCTTTACTTGGTAGTTCTATCTGAATTTCCAGAGCAGCCCGCGGCTCAGTTTTAGGTGTGTGCGGCAAAAGATTATTCTTCGTATATATAATGGGGTGGCGGGTAAGAACCGCTTCTCCATATCCTCCGCCGGCGTAATCCATTGCCTTACCGAAAATACCCTGCATTCCTGTGCGTTGGCTTAATTCGGCCGTAAGGTCAAGACCTTTGGCACGAGTCGTTTTATTGTCCACCTCCTGCAGCGCGACAAGATCAGGCTTAAGCGAATTTATTACCCCGGCAACAGCATCCAGATTCGAATTTCCGTTGGCATCGGCCCCATGATAGATATTGTAGGTCAAGACCGATATCCTACAAGGTGAACTCGGCTTGACACCAGCACAACCTCCGGAACATATGCTGAAAATCAATACGATAATCAGCACGATTTTCGAAGCTAACGATAAATTCTTCATACTTTCTCACCTCATTTGTTTTGGTATATTTGCCCTTACTTTCGCCAGAGTCGCTCCTTAAGTTGCGGAAACAATTCCAGCGCGTTTTCACGCATGATTTGCCGAGCGATTCGCTGTGCATCTTTCTCGTTGAGTTCTTTGCGGATGACCTTCTCGGCCAAGGCCTCCGCCAGGCATTGTCTTGTGAACACAGTCGCCCCATAGATCCCCTCGGCGGTCCCGGTGTCGGAACCCCACATAATCCTGTTGGAGGGGACGGCTTCCAGCCACTCCTGATAGGCCCGCCTGGCCATCGTGTAACTCAGAGTCGGCAGCCATACCGAGTCGATCCACACATTGCGAAACCGCATGGCAATCACACCGGTTTCCCCAACCCAGGGAAATCCTCCGTGAAACAGAATGAACTTAGTTTTCGGATTCGCCTGTATCATGTCAACAAGTAACATCGGATTGGAACCCTGAATCCTGGCCTGACCTGTGTGAATCTGGAACGGCAGGTCGTGCTTGGCACTTAGCTCGACCAGCCACCACATTATGAAATCTTCGAAATCCTTAATTTCCCGTCCGGTCAACTCTTTCCGCGGGCGTCCGAAGACTGCCGCCGCACGTTCCTTGGATACGTTCTCGAACCGCAAAGTCCGGTTATACGCCAAAGTGCTTTTAAGACAGACAGCCTTGCTCTTCCTCGCCGATACCATTATCCGATCGAGCACGGCCAGATAGTCGTCCAGCGTGTTGGTCTCTATGTTATGACGTCGGGCGAATTCGTATGGATTGTCCAGTGGATTGTTAAACTCGGACCGATGGAAACCACGAACAACTGAAGTTACATTACAGAGTGACACGGTGAAAGGGTAATGCGTTGTGAAATCGAGACGGGCCCAATAAGCGTCGACGACCATCAGCTCGATGTTCGCCCGCTCGGTGATGACCTCGCGCAGCCACTTATCGGTTTTGTAGTTCTCGAATATCCTGTCGTTCAGCCTTCGGGCCTGCCTGGGGGTGATTGTGTCAAAGTCAACACCGTACAGGTCCTGAAATGCAGGCAATAAATATCTATAGAAGCTGGTTGCTCTGGCATTAGCGAAGTTGTGTTGGGCTTTGGACCACCACGTATCGAATGAACCGTCTTTGGGCCAGGGTTCCAACGAATGAATCCAGGGGAAGTAACTTCCCGCCCAGATGCTTCGCAGCGTCATCCCCTCACCGTGGTCTGTCCGATTGCGGTTGCCAATCTTTTCGAACGGCATAAGATGGTCATGGGTATTAATTGCCGAGACCGCATCGATACCTGCCTTAATTCGGGCGTAAACATCGGTTGTCTTGACGTCGTCCGCCGATACGGTTGAGAATAGAATGCAAATCTGAAGAACAACAAGGCACTTGAACGACAATCGCATGATATATCTCCTAACAGGTGTTATTACTGAAATTTCTGTCCTACTCTTTTGCAGGCACTTATCGCAAAAAAAGGACAACAGCTATTGTATCTGAGTTAACCGCTTTTTGAAAAGCAAATTCTATGGTTTAGCAGGCTTCCATACTATTTGCTATGGCATAGCTACAGGAGTTTTTGTATTGTAAGAAGAAAATTTAGCAAGAAAATTTTAATTAACAGACAAAACAACAACGTTGAATGGTCTTTACTTATGAATCGAAGATTAGGACAAAATTTTGGACGAGAATCGATCAGATAATCTTCTTCGAGCGGCTCTGGCACGGAATGACCCGGCGGCAGTGGAATTAATGTGGGACCGTTATGCAAAAGATCTTCTCACATTTCTCCAGGCCACGCTTTGCTCGATGCACGATGCCGAAGACGTGCTCCAGACGGTCTTTGTCAGGATTGTTCGCAAACGCCACAGATTGGCCAAAGCACGATGCCTGGATGCTTATGTGTATCGGATTGCCCGAAATGAAGCCTACAGGCTGGTTAGTCGCCGTAAAAGAGACCAGAAAGCTCGGGGGACAACTGAATCATGGTTAATAGTAAGCGAAAGCAATAGGAAACCGAGCGATTTGGCTGAACAGTTGCAGGCCGCCTTGGCCCAGCTACCACAGCCTCAACGAGAAGTGATTGTTATGAAGATATACGGGCAGAAAACATTTTTGGAAATCTCCGGGCTTTTAGGGCTGTCTCAAAACACGGTAGCAAGCCGATATCGTTACGGTTTGGAGAAACTGCAAAATTTATTGGGGAACCTTGAATTATGAATGAAAAAGATATCGAAAACCATAAAATCGAACATCTC